>DASYVZ010000001.1:0-2637 GCA_035936515.1 Solirubrobacteraceae bacterium
CACCCGCGCGAGCAGCGCCGGGTCCTCGACGACGTCCAGGACCGCCAGCGCCGCGGCGCAGGTGACGGGCCCGCCGGCGAACGTCGAGCCGTGGTCGCCGGGCTCGAAGACGTCGGCGTAGCGCGGCGAGCAGATCAGCGCGCCGATCGGCAGCCCGCCGCCGAGCGCCTTCGCGGCCGTCATGAGGTCGGGCACGACCCCGGTGTCCTCGTAGGCCCACAGCGTGCCGGTGCGCCCGAGGCCGCACTGCACCTCGTCGAAGATGAGCGCCGCGCCGTGCTCGTCGCAGGCCGCGCGCGCGGCCCGCAGCAGTTCCTCGTCGAGCACCCACACGCCGCCTTCGCCCTGCACCGGCTCGAGGATCACCGCGGCGGTACCGGCATCGACGGCCCCCGCGATCGCCCGCGCGTTCGGCGCAACGGAGACGAAGCCCGGCACGAGCGGCGCGAACGGAGCCTGCTTGGATTCCTGCGGCGTCGCCGACAGCGAGCCGTACGTGCGCCCGTGAAAGCCGCGGTGGACGGAGACGATCCTGCCCTGCGGCTTGGCCTTGCGTGCGAGCTTCAGCGCGGCCTCGTTGGCCTCGGTGCCGGAGTTGGCGAAGTGGACCTTGCCACCCAGCGAGCAGCGCGCGAGGCGCTCCGCCAGCCGGATCGCCGGCTCGCTGTAGAAGACGTTTCCGACGTGCACGAGCTGCGCCGCCTGCTCCTGGATCGCCGCCACGACGGCGGGATGGGAATGCCCCAGCGACGTGACGGCCAGGCCGGTCTGGAAGTCGAGGTACTCGACGCCCTCGGCGTCCCACAGCCGCGTGCCCTCGCCACGCACGAACTGCGCGGGCTGGCGCGCGTAGGCGGGGACGACGTGCTCGCGCTCGAGCGCCTGCAGCTCAGCGAGCGCGGTCATCGCCAGCACCGGCGTACCAACGCCGCGACGGCGACGGTCGAGCGACGGCGCGCAGTCATGTCGCCGGACGGATCTTCGTGCCGCTGCCGGCGTCGGTGAACAGCTCGAGCAGCAGCGAGTGCGCGACGCGCCCGTCGACGATGTGCGCGGCGCTGACGCCGCCGTGGATCGCGTCGACGCAGGCCTGCAGCTTCGGGCGCATGCCGCCGCCGACGGCCGGCAGCTCGGCCTCGACCTCGTCGGCGCCGGCCTGCGTGATCCGCGACTCCGGGTCCGACGGATCGCGCAGCCAGCCCGCGACATCGGTCAGGAAGACGATCTTGTAGGCGCCCAGCTCGCGCGCGATCGCGCCCGCGGCCTCGTCGGCGTTGATGTTGTAGGACTCACCCGCCGCGTCGGCGCCGACGGAGGCGATCACCGGGATGTAGTCCTGCGCGATGTGGTCGATGACGTCGGCGTTGACGCGCGTGATCCGCCCGACGAGGCCGATGTCCTCGCCCGACGGCGCAGCCTGGCGCTCGACGCGCAGCAGCCGCCCGTCGTCGCCGCACAGCCCCACGGCCGGCTGGCCGTGGCGCCCGAGGCGCAGCACGATGTCCTTGTTGACCTTCCCGACGAGCACCATCTTGGCGATCTCGACGGTCGCCTCGTCGCTGACGCGCAGCCCCGAGACGAACTCGACCGGCATCTGCAGGCGCTCCATGTAGGAGGTGATGTCGGGCCCGCCGCCGTGGACGACGATCGGGTTCATGCCGACGTACTTCAGGAGCACGACGTCGCGCGCGAACTGCTCGCGCAGCTCGCCGTCGCTCATCGCCGCCCCGCCGTACTTGATGACCACGGTGCGACCGTGGAACTCCCGGATGTAGGGCAGCGCCTCGAGAAGAGTTCCGATGTCCCTCATGTCGTGTACTCCGCGTTGATGGTCACGTAGGCGTGGCTGAGGTCGGAGAACAGCACCTCCGTCTGCACTGCGTGGGCCCGATCGGACATGGGCAGCTCCACCTCGTACTCGATCTCCGCCCCGCCGGCGGCCGCTCGCAGAGCGTCCTCGTCGTGCGGCGCGGCGACGCCGCCCGCGCATACCCTGATCCCCTCGATCGCGATGTCGAGCGCCAGCGGCGCCGCCCCCGGCAGGGCCTGCCCCACGGCCTGCGCGATCCGGCCCCAGTTCGGGTCGGCGCCGTACAGCGCGGTCTTGACGAGCGGCGAGTTGGCCACCGCCCGTGCGCAACGCTCGACAACCTCGACGCCTGGGCCGTGGACGACGACGCGGCCGACGCGCCTGGCGCCCTCGCCGTCGCGCACGATCATGATCGCGAGCATCCGCAGCAGCGCGTCGAGCGCCTCGCCGAAGCGCAGCTCGTCCTCGCTCTGCGGTGCGACCGCGACGCCGCTCGCACCCGAGCACATGAGGATCACGGTGTCGTTCGTCGACAGCTGGCCGTCGACGGAGATGCGATCGAACGAGCGCTTGACGCATACGCCGAGCAGCAGCTCGGCGGTCTCCGGCGCGAGCGCGGCATCGGTCTGCACGAAGCAGAGCATCGTCGCGAAGGCCGGCTCGATCATGCCCGCACCCTTGGCCTGCGCGCTCAGGCGCACGGTCCCCGACGGCAGCGTCACGGTGAGCGTCGCGCGCTTGTGAAACGCGTCGGTCGTGACGATCGCCTCGCTGAAGGCGTCCCCGCCGTCGTCGTCCAGCGCCGCCGCGGCCGCGGCCACCCCGGC
>DASYVZ010000002.1:0-1964 GCA_035936515.1 Solirubrobacteraceae bacterium
GGCGCAACCACCCGCGATGCCGCCGGACGCCGAGTAGCGGCTGCTGCTGTGAGCACGATCGGCACTCTGGCCGTGCCGCAAGCGATCACGGACAGCGAGCCGGCGACGGGGGCCCGCTGACCGTTCGGCTGCGGGACGAGCCCCGCGGGCTGCCGTCCCTCACCTCCCCCGCCCCACTGGAGTCCCGCTGGAGGACCGGCTCTTGGGCGGTCTTCGCGGCCGCCGAGCGGATGAGCAGCCCGATCGGGGCGACTCGGAGGCGACTTCGGCGGTGAGCCGGCCCCAGTTGCGCATGATCTTCTGGGATCTCGCGTTTCGCGCATCGCGTCGGAGCGCTCGCAGGCGTGAACGGCTCCTGTGCCTTGCAGGCCTTGCTCGGAGATGGCTCGGACGAGCCCACCTTGCCTCCCGTGCGTTTGTCGCTTGACCTGACACCGCAGTGTCAGGTCTAACCTGGTTTGCGTGGCAATCACCGTCAAGCAGGTCGCCGAGCGCGTCGGAGCGCCGAGCCGCACGGTTCGCTACTTCGCCAACTCCCATCGTTGCGCCACGGGTCGTTCTGTGGCTGTCTGGACGACGTTCCCCAACCGTTGACCACGAGAAAGTGAGACATCACATGCCTTGTCAGTGCGGGTGTGGCACCGCCACGATCGATCAGAAGTCCCAGCCCGACGTGACGGCGGAGGGCTGCGGCTGCGACAGCACCGCGTCGGAGCGCGAGCGCAAGCTCGAGCAGGTCGTCACAGAGCTTGACCAGCGCCTGCGCGAGCTTGAGGACGCGCGGTGAGCTAGCTGTCACGCCGCGGTCGCGATCAACGAACACCGGAGCGCGGACGGGTGCTGTGGCCTGCCCGCCGCGCCGGCTGTCTCTCGTTTGGAGCGGCTGAATGACGGCGTCCGGACGTGCTGTCGCTTCGTCGTCTTCCTCAGCTCGCGGTCGTGCGCTTCGCCCCCACCAGGAGCTGTTGACGGCGTGGATGCTGCTGCTGCTCGATGCCGGCGAGATGCATGGCTACCGGCTCCACCAGGAGCTGGTTGCCCGCGGCATCCAGCTGCAGCCAACGGTCTTGTATCGCCGGTTGGGCAAGTTCCACCGCGACGGATTGGTCGCGTCCCGCTGGTCTGAGCCCGTCGCGGGGCCGCGGCGCCACGTGTACGAGCTCACCGCCGAGGGCCGGTCGGTCCTGCGCGAGGCCGCCGAAGTGGTCGCCGCGATGCGCGACACCTACAGCGTCTTCCTTGATGCGCACGCGCACGCCGTTGCACGCCGGCGCGATGACGCCGGCGACGTCGCCGAAGAGGATCTGCCCGCCACCGTCGCCGCCAACGCGCCGGAGACGACGACGGGGGCGCCGCGCGCACCGGCATCCACGCTGCTCCCTGTGCGGCCGCACAAGGAGCTGCTGGTCGGATGGCTGTTATTGCATCTGGACGCCAGCGCGACCTACGGCTATGACTTGCGCCGGGAGTTTGAAGCGCACCAGCTGACGCCGGACCCCAGCGCGATCTACCGGATGCTCTTGCGGCTTGAAGCCGACAAGTGGGTTCAGTCGCGCTGGATGAAACCGGTCGCCGGGCCACGACGCCGCTTCTATCGCCTCACAGAGCGGGGGCGACGCAACCTCGACGAGATCGCGCACCTGCTCGAAGCCATCCGCGACCTGCACGACCGCTACCTCGACGAGCACACGGGTCACGGCGACGGCGCGACCGACAGCAGCAACTGACTGCCGAGTCGAGCCAGACGCGGTAGCGCCCGACGCACGGGTCACGGTGCTGGTGGGTCGAGGTGGTGGGGCTTGACGTGCTCGATTTCGGGTCGAGCGCGGGCGGCGAGCCGTTCGAGCTGCGTCACGTGTTCCGGGCCGAGCTGTTCGAGCGCGCTGACGCCCAGCAGACGCATCGTGCGTTCGACCTGCTCGGCGAGGATCGCGATGGCGCGTTGGACGCCGGCGCGGCCGCCG
>DASYVZ010000003.1:0-2047 GCA_035936515.1 Solirubrobacteraceae bacterium
CAGGAGGCCGATCCCCCGGCCTTCCTGGGAGAGGTAGAGCAGGACGCCCTTGCCCTCTCGCTCGATCATCGCCAGCGCCGACTCGAGCTGCTCGCCGCAGTCACAGCGCAGAGAATGGAAGACGTCGCCGGTGAGGCACTCGGAGTGCACCCGTACGAGGACGTCCTCTGCCTGCTCGACCTCGCCCTTGACGAGCGCCACGTGGTGCTTTCCGCCGATCAGCTCGCGGTAGCCGACGGCTTGGAAGTCGCCGAAGCCCGTCGGCAGCTTCGTCGACACGACGCGCTCGACGAGCTTGTCGTGGCGCCGGCGATAGGCGATCAGGTCGGCGACGGTGATCATCTTCAGGCCGTGGCGCGCGCAGTAGCCGACGAGGTCGTCGACGCGCGCCATCGTGCCGTCGTCGTTCATGACCTCGCAGATGACGCCCGCCGGGTTGAGGCCCGCCAGCCGGGCGAGATCGACGGCGGCCTCGGTCTGACCGGCGCGCTCCAGGACCCCGCCGGCCTTGCTCTTCAGCGGGAAGACGTGGCCGGGCTGGACGAGGTCGCGCGGCGAGCTCTCGGGATCGATCGCGACCTGGATCGTGCGCGCGCGGTCCGGCGCCGAGATCCCGGTCGTGACCCCCTCGCGGGCCTCGATCGACACCGTGAACGGAGTCTCGAACGGCGACTCGTTCTTGGCCGCCATCAGGTCCAGGCCGAGCTCGTCGCAGCGCTCCGGCGTCAGCGACAGGCAGATCAGGCCGCGCCCCTCCTTGGCCATGAAGTTCACGGCCTCGGGCGTCGCGAACTGCGCGGCCATCGTGAGATCGCCCTCGTTCTCGCGATCCTCGTCGTCGCAGACGACGACCATCTTGCCCTCCCGGATGTCCTCGAGCGCCTCGTCGATCGTGGCAAACGGGCTGCGTGTCTTCGAGCTCATGTCCCTAGCTTGCCAAACCGGCAGCTCCGCCGGGCAGCAGCTTCTCGACGTACTTCGCCACGACGTCGACCTCCAGGTTCACCCGTGTCTCCGGCACGACGCCGCCGAGCGTCGTGCGCTCGAGCGTCTCGGGGATGAGCGCGACGTCGAAGCCCTCGTCGTCGACGCGGGCGACCGTCAGCGACACGCCGCTCACGGCGACGGATCCCTTGTGGACGACGTAGCGCAGCAGCGCCCGATCGGCGGGCACGACCGTCAGAACGCGGGCGAAGCCGTCCTCCCGCACGGCGGCGATCGTCGCGACGCCGTCGACGTGGCCCTGCATGATGTGGCCGCCGAGGCGGTCGGCGGCGCGCAGCGCGAACTCGAGGTTCACCGGCGCCCCGGGCTGCAGCTCGCCGAGCGTGCTGCGACGCAGCGTCTCGTGCATGACATCGGCCGCGAAGTGCTGGGCGTCGATCGCCGTCGCCGTCACGCAGACGCCGTCGACGGAGATCGAGTCCCCCTCGCGCAGCTCGCGCGCCTGCGTGGTGGCGAGCGTGACGCGGACGCCGTCAGCCGTCGCGTCGACCGCGGCGATGCTGCCGAGCTCTGCGACCAGGCCCGTGAACACTCACCACTCCCGCAGCCGCGCGCAGATCAGCAGGTCGTCGGCGACGCGCTCACAGTCGAGCGTCAGCGCGCGCAGCGCCTCGGCGATCCGCTCGACCCCCTCGCCCTCGAGCGGATCGCGGGCGGCGCGGCCGCCCAGCAGCAGCGGCGCGAGGAACAGGCGCACCTCGTCGATCTCGCCGGCGTCGAGGAAGGTGCCGGCGAGGTGCGGCCCGCCTTCGAGCAGGATCGAGGTGATGCCCTTCGCGCCGAGCTGGTCGAGCGCCGAGCGCACGCGCGCCGGCTCGTTCTCGCCGGTCGCGACGACGACATCGGCGCCGGCCATCGCCAGCGCCTCCATGGCCGAGCGACGGGCGGCGCGCGAGACGACGACGGTGAGGGCGGACTCCGGCGCGGCACGCACGAGCTGCGAGTCCAGCGGCAGGCGCGCGGTGGCGTCGAAGACGACGCGGCGGGGCTGGTGGTGGACGCCTTCGACGCGCGCCGTGAGCTGCGGGTCGTCGGCCAGCGC
>DASYVZ010000004.1:0-1742 GCA_035936515.1 Solirubrobacteraceae bacterium
AACATCTACTCGCCGCCGATCGGCGCGCTCTTCGAGCCGATCCAGATCGCGGCGCAGAACGCGCTCGCGGCGCAGCGGGAGAACCGGCTGGCGGTCGCGACATGAGCTCGATGTCCGGCGCGAAGCGCAACCTGCGGGAGCACGCCGAAGGCGCCCTGCGGCGCGCGGTGCTGAGCGAGCTCGGTCGCGATCAGCCGGGAACGGTGGAGCCCTACCGGCCGAAGGGCGACCGATTCTGGCGGGTGCTGTTCGTGCCGGTGTACCGACGGATCCCGTGGTCGGCGAAGGAGCGCGCGATCGGGGCGCTCGGCATGACCGCCAAGGGGTGGAAGCCACCGGCCCGCGAGCCCGGCGAGCCGTGGCGTCCGCCTGCGGAGCTGGCGGCGAGGGCGCCGGACGAGCCTCAGGGTACGAAGAACACCTAGTGCACGCGGTCGGCGGCAGCGACCCGCAGACGATCGAGGGCGACACGCAGTCGCGGCCGCAGGCCGCGTAGGGTCGCAATCCATAACCTGCGGGCGCATGCGCGCCCTGCAGATCCTTCACCGGGACTCCGGCTCGCAGGCGCGCGCCGGGGTCCTGCGCACCGCGCACGGCGAGATCCGCACGCCCGCCTTCGTCCCCCTGGCGACGAAGGCGACCGTCAAGGGCCTCGAGCCGCGCGAGGTCGCCGCGCTCGGCTACGACATGGTGCTCGGCAACACGTTTCACCTGTTCCTCGACCCCGGCGCCGACCTTGTCGAGCACTTCGGCGGCCTGCACGACTTCATGGCCTGGCGGCGGCCGATCATCACCGATTCCGGCGGCTTTCAGGTGTTTAGCATGGGCCACGGCACGGTCGCGGACGAGGTCAAGGGCCGCGCGCCGGTCGGCCCTGACCGAGCCGGCCGCGTCGTGTCGATCGAGGAGGACGGCGTGCGCTTTCGCTCCTACCTCGACGGGTCTGAGCGCTTCATGGGCCCCGAGACCTCGATGGAGGCGCAGGCCAAGCTCGGGTCGGACATCGCGCTCGTGTTCGACGAGTGCACCCCGTTCAACGTCGACCGGGAGTACACGGCGCGCTCGACCGAGCGCACGCACCGCTGGCTGGATCGCTGCTTGGCCTGGCACGAGGCACACGGGCCGCCGGGACAGCTCGTCTACGGGATCATCCAGGGCGGCGTACACGAGGATCTGCGCACCGAGTCCGCGCAGCAGATCGCCGCGCGCCCCGTCGACGGGATCGCGATCGGCGGCTCGCTGGGCGCCGACAAAGCGCAGATGTACGAGGTCGTCGGCTGGGCGATCTCGGCGATCGACGACGTCCGCCCGCGCCACCTGCTCGGCATCGGCGACATCGACGACCTCATCCGCGGCGTCGAGCTGGGCGTCGACACGTTCGACTGCGCGATGCCGACGCGCCTGGGCCGCCACGGCGTCGCGATCGTGCCCGAGCCCGAGACGCGCTGGCGCGTCGACCTCACCGCCGCCCGCCACCGCGAGGACGACGCGCCGATCATGGATGGCTGCCCCTGCCCGGCCTGCAGCAGCGGCCACTCGCGCGGCTACCTGCGCTACCTCGTCAAGAACCGCGAGCTGACCGGCGCGCGGCTGCTGACGCTGCACAACCTGGCGTACGTGGCGCGGCTGATGGCCGGCCTGCGGGAGGCGATCGCCGGCGGCACGCTGGGGGCCTATGCCGCGGCGCAACGCGCCGGCGCGGCACCCTAGCGCGTGTTGTCGTCGATCAGCGAGTTGAGCTG
>DASYVZ010000005.1:0-9152 GCA_035936515.1 Solirubrobacteraceae bacterium
CCCGAGGCCTTCGAGGACACGGTGCGGGCCCTGCACGGCGCCGGCTTTCGCGGCGCCAACGTGACGATCCCCCACAAGCAGGCGGCGCTCGCCGTGGCGACGAGCGCCAGCGACGCGGCGCGAGAGATCGGGGCGGCGAACACCCTGACCTTCGGCGCGGATGGTGAGATCGCCGCCGAGAACACCGATGCGCCGGGCCTGCTCGCCGCGCTCGGCGACCGCCCGACGCGCTCCGCGCTCGTGCTCGGCGCCGGTGGCAGCGCACGCGCCGCCGTCTGGGCATTGAGCCGCGCCGGCGCGGAGGTGTCGATCTGGAACCGCACGCCGGAGCGCGCCGCGGGTCTCGGCGCACATGTCGTGCGCGAGCCCGTCGCAGCCGACGTACTGGTCAATTGCACGAGCGTCGGGCTCGACCGTTCGTCCAGTCCGTTCAAGGATCTGCTACTGACCGCCGACGAACTGGTGCAGTACACGACCGTGGTCGACCTGGTCTACAGGGCGGGCGAGACGGTGCTGATTCGAGAGGCTGCCAAACGGGGAATCGACACGATCGACGGCCTGGAGATCCTGGTTCGCCAGGGGGCATTGAGCTTTACGCTGTGGACCGGGCTGGCGGCGCCGCTGGATTCGATGCGTGCGGCCGCGCACGAGCCGGACAACCCGCTTCATGCTTCCTGAGCCCATCCCCCTCAAACCCACCACATCCGACCCGGAGAACGCGACGGGAATCACGCACCCCCGCCGCACCGGCGGGCCCGCCCGCTTCCTGACCGACGTCATCGTCGATCTTGGGCTCGTCGCGCGCGAGCGCGTCGCGGCCGCCGTCGAAGAGGGCCGGCGCACGGGCAAGATGCCCGAGCAGGTGCTCGTGGAGCAGGGCGCGCTGACTGCTGATGGGCTGTCGCGCGCGGTCGCGGAGCGCCACGGCCTCGACCACCTTGATCTCGGCACGTTCAACCCGGACATGGCCGCCGCGAACCTCATCTCGATCGCGGCCGCCAAGCGCTACGAGGCCGTTCCTGTCGGCTTCCTGAACGATCGCACGCTGCTCGTCGCGATGGCCGACCCCGCCAACGTGCTCGCCGTCGACGACATCGCGCTCCTCACCGGCAAGGAGATCCGCCCCGCGGTCACGAGTCGCGACGACATCCTCAACCTCATCTCGCGCCTGACGCATCTCGAAGACGTCGTCGCGTCGGACATCTACGAGGACGAGGAGGAGGCCGCCGCCGACGTCGTCGACCTGCGCGAGTCCGCTGACGACGCGCCCGTCATCCGGCTTGTCAACCAGATCATCGCGCAGGCCGCCGAGCAGGGCGCGTCGGACATCCACCTCGAGCCCAACGGCCACGAGCTGCGCGTGCGCTTCCGCATCGATGGCGTGCTCGTCGAGACCGCGACGATCCAGCGGCGCATGGTGCTCGGCGTCATCAGCCGCGTGAAGATCATGAGCGACCTCGACATCTCCGAACGGCGCATCCCGCAGGACGGCCGTGTCGGCCTCACGATCGACGGCCACCACATCGACCTGCGCGTCGTGACCCTGCCCAGCGTGCACGGCGAGTCGGTCGTCATCCGGATCCTCGACAAGAGCGCGATCGTCATGGAGCTCGAGAAACTCGGGATGGCCGCGCCCGAGCGCGAGCGGTTCGAGCGCGCGTTTCATCAGTCCTTCGGTGCGGTGCTCGTCACCGGCCCAACCGGCTCGGGGAAGTCGACGACGCTCTATGCGGCGCTCGCCGCACTGAACACGATCGAGAAGAACATCATCACGATCGAGGACCCGGTCGAGTACCAGCTCGAGGGGATCACCCAGGTGCAGGTCAACCCCAAGGCGGGGCTGCACTTCCACACCGGTCTGCGCTCGATGATGCGCGCCGATCCCGACATCATCATGGTCGGCGAGATCCGCGACCGAGAGACAGCGCAGATCGCCATCGAGTCGGCGCTGACCGGCCACCTCGTGCTCTCCACGCTGCACACGAACGACGCCGCCAGCGCCGTGACGCGGCTCGTCGACATGGGCGTCGAGCCGTTCCTCGTCGCCTCTGCGATCGACTGCGTCGTGGCCCAGCGCCTGGCGCGCAAGCTCTGCCAGCACTGCAAGGAGCGCGGCATCATCAGCGCCGACATCCTGCGCGCCAACGGCATCCGCAGCCAGTTCGACATGGAGACCTACGAGCCGGCGGGCTGCTCGCGCTGCAACCACACCGGCTACAAGGGGCGGATCGGCCTCTACGAGGTCATGGTCATCAGCGAGGAGATCCGCAAGCTCACGCTCGCTCGCGCCGCCGGGCCGGAGATCGCCGAGGTCGCCGTGCGCCAGGGGATGCGGCTCATGCGCGACGACGGCCTGGAGAAGGTCCGCCACGGCATGACCTCGATCGCCGAGGTCACGCGGGTCGCCGGAACCGGCGCCGCGCCGGTCGAGAGCTGAGGCTGCCGGGGCGCGGGCTACGGGGGAGATCCCGCCGCCGCCGACGGCCAGACGCTCGCGGCGTAGGTGACCTCCTCCGGCACGACGTCGACCTCGCCCATACCGCCCGTTCGCTCAGGGCGCCGGCGGCAGCGCCGGCGGCGTCTCGGGCGCCTCGGGCAGCGCGGCGGGCTCATTTGCGTCGCCGGGCGCGGAGTCACGCTCGAAGCCGGCCGCGCGGTACGCGTCGTCCTCGTCGAGCGTCTCCTTCTCGAGCAGCGCCTGCGTCAGGGACTCGAGGCGATCGCGGTTCTCGGCGAGCATCCGCCGCGCGCGGTCATAGCAGCCCTCGACGATGCGGCGCACCTCACGATCCACCAACTCCCGCGTGTCGTCGGACACCTGCACCGACCCGCCGGGGCCGAAGTGCGGCTCCTCGCCGGGCGCCGGGATCACCGAGACGAGCCCGATGACGTCCGACATGCCCCAGCGCCCGACCATCTGGCGCGCGATCGACGTCACCTGCTCGAGGTCGGACTCGGCGCCGGTCGTGACGTTGCCGTAGACGAGCTCCTCGGCCGCCCGGCCGCCGAGCGCGCCGACGATGCGTCCCTCGAGATAGCGCGCGTCGTAGCCGTAGCGGTCTGCCGACGGCGACTGGAACGTCACGCCGAGCGCTCGGCCCCGGGGGACGATGGAGACCTTGCGCACCGGGTCCGCGCCGGGCTCGAGCATCCCGAGCACCGCGTGGCCGGACTCGTGGTAGGCGGTGCGCTCGCGCTCCTCGGCCGAGAGCGTGATCTTGCGCTCGGCGCCGAGCACGATGCGCTCGAGCGCGTCGGCGAGGTCTGCGGCGCTGACCGTGTCGTGACCGCGGCGCGCGGCGATCAGCGCCCCCTCGTTGATGAGGTTGCGCAGATCGGCGCCGACCATCCCCGGTGTCGAGGACGCCACGCGCGCGAGGTTGACGTCGTCGGCGAGCGGCACCGAGCGGGTATGGATCTTCAGGATCTCGATGCGGCCGTCCTTGTCGGGGGCGTTGACCGTCAGGCGGCGGTCGAAGCGCCCGGGCCGCAGCAGCGCCGCGTCGAGCACCTCGGGACGGTTCGTCGCGGCCAGCACGATGACGCCCTCCGAGCCGGTGAAGCCGTCCATCTCGGTGAGGATCTGGTTGAGCGTCTGCTCGCGCTCGTCGTTGCCGCCGCCGAGCCCGCCGCCGCCGCCGCGCGCGCGCCCGATCGCGTCGAGCTCGTCGATGAAGATGATCGCCGGCGCCGCCTTCTTGGCCTGCTCGAAGAGGTCGCGCACGCGAGAGGCGCCGACGCCGACGACCATCTCGATGAACTCCGAGGCGCTCAGCGAGAAGAACGGCACGTCCGCCTCACCCGCGACCGCGCGCGCGAGCAGCGTCTTGCCGGTGCCCGGCTGGCCGGACAGCAGCACGCCCTTCGGGAAGGCGGCGCCGAGCTTGCGATAGCGGTCGGGGTTCTTGAGGAAGTCGACGATCTCCTTGAGCTCGTCCTCGACCTCGTCGATCCCGGCAACGTCCTCGAAGCTCACGCGGGTCGTCGAGGCGTCGTAGCGCTTGGCCTTCGAACGCCCGAGCGCGAGCGCTCCGCCGCCGGCACCGCTGCGGCGGATGAAGTAGATGATCAGCGCGAGGATCAGCAGAAAGGGGCCGAAGGAGATCAGCAGCGTCAGCAGCACCGAGCGCCCCTCTTCGATCGGCCGCGCGTTGACCTCGACGTCCTCGTCGAGCAGCAGCTGCAGCAGCTCGTCGTCCTGGGCGAACGCGGGGCGGACGGTCTCAAAGCGCGTCTCCGGCTCGTTGTCCTCGAACTTCACCTCCTGGCGGAATTCGCCCTGGATGACGTCGTTACGGGCGTTGACCTCCTCGACGTTGCCTGCCGTGACCTGCTCGCGGAAGTACGTGTAGGGCACGTCGAGGCGCTCGTCCTCGCCGGAGGGAACGAGCTGGGCGAGGACGATGTTCAGCACGAGCAGCACGAGCACGAAGCGCCAGAAGCGGCGCGAGCCCGAAGGCGAGGCGATGCCGAAGCGGCCCTTGCGCCGGTCGCCGGAAGTGGTGTCGCCGTCGCGCTCGCCCTCGACCCGCCAGGGAGGGCGCTCGCCCGGCGAGTCGGAGCCCGTCGGCCCCGGGCGGGGGCGCGTGCGCGTCTTGGGATCAGCCATCCGTGTCGCAGATCATACGGTCGTCCGTTTCGGCGCGATAAGCCGTTGCGCGGCGCCGCCCGCGTCGATAGCCGGGCGTAATGAGCTTCGATTTCGCCGACCTGCTGCTCGAGGTCATCGAGCGCAACGCCTCCGACCTGCATCTCACGGCCGGCGCGCATCCCACCGTACGGGTCCGGGGGCGCCTCCAGCCGCTGGAGGACTACCCCGTCATGACCACCGAGCAGACGCGCGAGACGATCTACTCGATCCTGACCAACGACCAGCGTCAGCGCCTGGAGACCGACTGGCAGATCGACTTCGCCTACTCGATCCCCGGACGCGCCCGCTTCCGTGTCAACGCCTACTACCAGCGCTCGGCGATCGGGGCGGCCTTCCGCCTGATCCCGTTCGAGATCAAGACCGTCGAACAGCTCGGGCTGCCGGTCGTCATCCACGAGCTGGCCAAGCGGCCGCGCGGCTTCGTCCTCGTGACAGGCCCGACGGGCTCGGGCAAGTCGACCTCGCTGGCCGCTGTCATCGACGAGATCAACGCGACGCGCGAAGAGCACATCATGACGATCGAGGATCCGATCGAGTTCCTCCACGGCCACAAGAGGTGCATCGTCAACCAGCGCGAGATCGGCTCCGACGCGCAGTCGTTCGCGGCCGGCCTGAAGGCCGCCCTGCGCCAGGACCCCGACGTGATCCTCGTGGGCGAGATGCGCGACCTGGAGACGATCCACACGGCGCTGACCGCGGCCGAGACGGGCCACCTCGTCTTCGGGACGCTGCACACGCAGGACGCCCCGCAGACGATCGACCGCATCATCGACGTCTTCCCCGCCGAACAGCAGGGGCAGGTGCGCGTCCAGCTCGCCGTCGCCCTGCAGGGCGTCATCACCCAGCAGCTGCTGCCGACGGCCGACGGGGCCGGGCGCGTCGCGGCCTGCGAGGTGCTCCTCGCAACCCCGGCGATCCGCAACCTCATCCGCGAGGGCAAGACCCACCAGATCTACTCTTCGCTGCAGACCGGCGCATCGATCGGCATGCAGACGATGGATGCGGCGATGGCGACGCTTGTGCGGGCGGGCAAGATCACGCAGAAGCTGGCGGAGTCGCGGTCCTCGACCCCGGATGAGCTGCGCCGGCTGCTCGGCGCCGGCTCGTTCGCCGCCTGATGATCGCGCGCCGTCGCTCGCCGATCCGCGGCGGCGCCCACTTCGACACCGAGTTCTGGCGATGAGCACCTACGTCTTCAAGGCGATCGACCTCGGCGGCAAGGAGTCCAAGGGCGAGGTCGAAGCTGAGTCCAAGCAGTCCGTCGCCGATCAGCTGAAGGCCAAGGGGCTGATCGTCCTCGACATCGCCGACAAGAGCCGCGCGAAGAAGGACATCGAGCTGCCGGGGGCCAACCGGATCAAGCTCGGAGACCTGTCGATCATGACGCGCCAGCTTGCGACGATGGTCTCCAGCGGCATGACGATCCTGCGCGCGCTGTACGTGCTCGAGGCGCAGACGGAGAACAAGAAGCTCGCCGAGCAGCTCGTCGCGGTCCGCAAGGACGTCGAGGCCGGGCTGCCACTGTCGGACGCGCTCGCGCGCCATCCGAAGACCTTCACGCCGCTCTACGTCGCGATGCTGCGCGCCGGCGAGACGGGCGGCATGCTCGAGGAGTCGCTGCTGCGGATCGCCGATCAGCTCGAGAAGGACGAGTCGCTGCGCCGCCAGGTCAAGTCGGCGATGGCCTATCCGATTGTGATCCTCGTGTTCGCCATGGCGGTCATGCTCGGCATGATCGCCTTCATCGTGCCGGTGTTCGCGGGCGTCTTCGAAGAGCTCGGCGCGGGGTCGGAGATGCCCGCCATGACGAAGCTCGTGATGGCGATCTCGGGCGTCGTCACCGGCTACTGGTACCTGCTGATCGCCGGCACGATCGGGGGCTCGTTCGCCTTCCTGAAGTGGAAGAAGACGCCAAAGGGCCGGGCGCTGTGGCAGCGCTTCCTGCTGCGCGTGCCGTTCAAGATCGGCGACATCTTCCAGAAGGTCGCGATCGCCCGCTGGTCGCGCACGTTCTCGTCGCTCATGGGCGCCGGCGTGCCGCTGCTGCAGGCGATCGACATCACCGCGCAGACGGCCGGCAACATCGTCGTCGAGGAGGCGATGGCCAGCGTCATGACGAGCGTCAAGGCCGGCGGCACGATCGCCCAGCCGATCATGGACTCGCCGATCTTCCCCGCGATGATCGGCCACATGGTCAAGGTCGGCGAGGAGACCGGCGCCCTGACGACGATGCTCTCGAAGATCGGCGACTTCTACGAGGACCAGGTCGCGTCCACCGTCAAGGTCCTGACCTCGATCCTCGAGCCCGTGATGATTGTCTTCGTCGGCGGCATCGTGGGCTTCATCGTGATCTCGATGTACCTGCCGCTGTTCAGCATCTACGACCAGATCAAGTAGAGCGCCGCGGCGGCGCGGCCCGCCGCTGGTTGCAGCCGGCTGCCGGCGGGGTACTGCGCCCGCCGTGGCCGAGATCGGGATCTTCTTCTCCTGCGAGGAGCGCACCGCCCCGGAGATCGTGCACGCGGCCGCGCATGCGGAGCGAGCCGGCTTTCGCTCGGCCTGGATCTCCGATCACTTCCACCCGTGGAACGACGCGCAGGGCCAGAGCCCATTCGTGTGGTCGGTGCTTGGCGCGGCGGCCGCGGTGACGACGTCGATGCGCTGGATGACCGCGGTCACCTGCCCGACGGTCCGCACGCATCCCGGCATCGTCGCCCATGCGGCGGCGACCACCGCAACGCTGATGCCCGGCCGCTTCCGGCTCGGCGTGGGCAGCGGCGAGGCGCTCAACGAGCACGTCTTCGGCGATCGCTGGCCGCACGCCGACGTACGCCTGCAGATGCTCGAGGAGGCCGTCGAGGTCATGCGCCTGCTCTGGGAGGGCGGCTTTCAGAGCCACCACGGCCGCCACTACACGCTCGAGCACGCGCGGCTGTACTCGCTGCCGGAGGCGCCGCCGCCGATCCTCGTCTCCGGCTTCGGCCCGAAGTCGATCGCGCTCGCCGGCCGGATCGCGGACGGCTACATCACGGTCGGTCCCGACCGCGACGCGATCGAGAGCTATCGCCAAGCCGGCGGCACGGGTCCGATCTCGGGTGGGCTGAAGGTCTGCTGGGGCGAGGACCGCGACGAGTGCGTCCGGACGGCGCACCGCCTGTGGCCGAACGAGGGGCTGGCCGGAGAATTCGCGCAGGTGCTCCCGTCTCCGCGCCACTTCGAGCAGGTGTCCGAGCTCGTCACGCGCGAGCAGATCTCCGCCGCGCTGCCCTGCGGACCCGATCCCGCGGAGCACATCGCTGCGATCGAGGCCTTCGTCGACGCCGGCTTCGACGAGATCCACGTCGCGCACATCGGCCCGCGGCACGACGGTTTCGTCGACTTCTACGCGAGCGAGATCCTGCCGCACTTCGCGGGCTGATCAGGCGCGGCTGCGGCGCACCGCCGCAGGATCGTCCATCGGCCGGGCGCAACCGCGTGCACCGGTAGCGTTGGGCGCATGCCAGAGCGCCTCGGAACCGACAGGACCAACGGGCTGCTGTTCGTCGCGGCTATGGCCGCGCTCATGTGGACGCTCGAGCTCGTCGACATCGCGGCCGACCACCGGCTCGACAGCTACGGCATCCGCCCGCGCGACGTCGACGGCCTGCCGGAGATCCTCGCGGCGCCCTTCCTGCACGCCGGTTTCGGCCACCTCATCTCCAACACCGTCCCGTTCGTGGCGATGGGCGCCGCGATCGCGCTCGGCGGACTCGTGCGCGTGGCGCTGGTGACGTTGATCGTCGCGCTCGTCAGTGGGTTCGGGACGTGGCTGATCGCGGCATCGAACTCCGTTCACCTCGGGGCCAGCGGCGTCGTATTCGGTTACGCCACGTATCTGGTGTCCCGCGGGATCTTCTCCAGGCGCCTGCCGGAGCTGGCGATCGGCGTGGTCGTCGTCGCGATCTGGGGGATCGGGCTGCTGCAGGGGCTGCTGCCGCAGGAGCGGATCTCCTGGCAGGCGCATCTGTTCGGCGCCATCGGCGGCGTCATCGCCGCATCGATGCTCGCGCGGCGGCGGGAGGCGAGGCCGCCGGCGCGATGAGCGCGGCTCGATCGACGGGCGGCGGAGGACTCGGGAAACGGCATCGATGAGGGGTGGGCTTGCGCCCTCCCGGTGTGGTCCGCCGGGAGTCGCGGCGGGGGCGGCGCGACGTCACGCAGCCACAGCAGCACGCCGCGGTTCGCACAGCGCGCCGACGTCCGGCGCGCGCTCGAGCACGCGGGGCAGCCGTACGACCGCCAGCGCGCCGAGCAGCGCCGGCAGGCCGAGCTGGAACGCGCGGTAGGCGAGCACGGCGGCGGCGGCCGCGCCGAGCGGCGTCCCGTAGAGAACAAGCGCCGCGATCAATCCTCCGTCCGCGCCTCCGACGCCGCCGGGCAGCGGGATCAGGCCGCCGAGCTGGCCGACCACGTAGGCGAGCGCGAGCACGCCGATCGGCGGCAGGGCGCCGATCGCGGTGAA
>DASYVZ010000006.1:0-12084 GCA_035936515.1 Solirubrobacteraceae bacterium
ATCCTGATCCTGGTCGTCGTCGTGGTGATCGGATTCCTGTCCGGCATCACGAGCGCGCTCAACTCGATCGACAAGGCGCTCGGCACGACCGACGCGACCCTGACGGAGGTCGGCGGGGAGGCCGACCCCCTCCCGGGCTACATCCAGAAGATCAACTCCAACCTCACCGACATCGACAAGGCGCTCGAGCCGATCCCCAACCAGGCCACTGCGATTCTCAATTCGCTGACCTCGATCAACGGATCGACCGGCCGCGTCGAGGCCGCTCTGAGGAACACGTCGGGCTCGCTGTTGAGCACGTCGAGCTCGCTGGTGGACACGTCGGGAACGTTGACGACTATCTCGGGCTCGCTGGTCGACACGTCGGGCTCGTTGACGACGACCACCGGCGGGCTGGGGACGATCCTCAGCTCCCTGCGCACCATCTCCGGCACGCTCGTCACGGTCAACAGCCGTGTGCGGACGATCAACCAGGTCCTGCGGGCAGTGCGTTCAGCCGAGAGCCAGGGCACGGGTGCCGTTCCGGGTCTCGTGACGAGCATCAACGGCAGCCTGGGCGGAATCCTGTCGGACACGAACAAGATCAACGACGGTCTGACGGACGCGCATAACCACCTGACGAGCATCTGCAGGTCGACGGCGGTGCAGGCACTGGCTCTCGTTGCCGGCAACTCGGAGTGCTAGTCGATCATGCTGCGTGACATCCTCAGCGGAGCACGGGGCATGGCGCCCGTCGTGCTCGTGATCCTGATCGCGTGGGCGCTGCTCTCGGTGATGTTCCTCACCGGGACGCTGCTGGCCGCGCGATCGATCGATCGCTCGGTGGCAGTCATCAAGCCAAACGTGGATGAGATCGGCACGGACGCCGGGTTCATCGCGCAGGCGAAGACGATCCAGGACACGTCGACGAAGATCCGGGCAGCGGCACTGCCGCTGACCGGGAGCCTCGCGACGACCCTCGAGGTCGCCAGCAAGGGGATCGACCCCAAGCTGAAGTCCATCCTCGGCAAGGTGCACCGGATCAACTCCGTGGCCGACGAGATCAACGGGACGGTGCTGGAGATCGGCACCAGCGTCGATCAGATCTTCGGCAGCGCAAGCTCGATCAACACGAGCGTGCTCGGAATCGGAGGCGACGTCGGAACGATCGATCGGTCCGCCCGGCAGATCAACCGCAGCGCCCGGAGCATCCTGGTGAGCGGTGGTTCGATCCTCAGCCGGGTCAACAGCATCGACCGGGCCGTGGCGACCATCGTCGGCCTGGCGAGTGACATCGACACCACCGCGGCGGCGATCAAGACGGACTTCGTCGGCATCGACGCCAACGTGGGCCAGCAGGGTCGCAATGGCCCGTTCGCTTCACACATCAACGGCCACGCCAACAGCATCGACTGCTCGCTGCCGTTCGACCTCCTCGGGTTGGACCCCGGGCTTACGAGGCTGCTTGATCCGATTCTCCCTGCAAAGCCGGTCAGCTTCGGCGGAGATGGGTGTCAGCAATGAGAATCGCAGCGACATACACCGACTGGTACATCGGCCTCGGGCTGGCGTTCTTCGTCATCGTGGTGGTCGTCATCATCGTGGCGGTCATCCTGACGATGGCGTCCCGGATCGCCGATCAGGCCGCGGAGGCCGAAGCAGGCGTCGACACGGTCAGGGCTCAGTCGACGAGCCTGACCGACGGTGTCGACAGGGTTAACGACTCAGCTGTCCGGATCCTGCACATGGCCCGGGCGCTGCGGAAGGTGGCGGTGGGCAAATGATCGAAGTCATCGGAGCAGCAGACACCCATGCGGCGTGGCAGATCACGATCGGAATGGGCGCCGTCGTCCTCGTCGTGGTGATCATCCTCATGATGCTCCTGCTGAGCCTCGTGAAGGACATCCAGGCGAGCGTCGCCAACCTGCTCGAAACAGCAGGGATCATCGCGTCGCAGACGGCGAACATCCCGAAGCTCGCCGCGACGCCGCCCGTCCTGAACCTGATCATCGAAGAGGCGATCATCCAGGACGGCTACATGAACGCACTAACCGACGGCTACACCGCAGCAGGGGAGAAGGTATGAGCACTGAACTCATGACCATCCTGAGCATGCTCGAGGCGGTGCTGCTGGTGGTCATCCTCACCTGGGCGCTGACGATGGTCGCCAGGCGGCTGACGATCATCTCCGACGGGTTGGGCGAACTCGGCGGCGCGCTTGCGACGGTGGAGTCGCAGCACCTGCGGCCGCTGGACGGGCTCGTGGCGGACATCAACGGGCCGCTGAAGATCATCGTCGACACGCTGCCCGTGATCGCGGGCAAGGCGCGCCTCGTCGTGCGCAAGGCACAGGGGGGCTGATCCGTGGATCAAACCTTGGCTGACCTCGCACTCTGGGTCACGGTGATCGTGTTGATCCTGTCGGCGGTGGTCCTCGTCAACCGGCTCAAGGCGGTCCTTTCGGTCGCCACGAGCATCCCGCCGAAGGTGGACGCGATCGCGGGCGTCGCCACGGCCGCGTCGAGGGACCTCGACGCGGTTGCGGTCCTGCTCACCACGCAGGGCTACATCGCGTCGATCAAGGACTCGGTCCTCGACTACGGCGGCTCCTTGAACGCCGCTCTACCGGACTACTAGGGGAATTCGATGCAGATTCAAGTAGCCCTGATCATCCTGTTGGCGACGGTGATCATCGCCGCGGCGGCGGTCTACCTCATCGCCACGATCATGCAGCTGTTCAAGATCAACGCCGGGCTGGCGGTCGTGCTTCCGCTCGTGGGCCAGATCGTGGCCAAGACGGCACCCGTCAACCCGATCGTCGACGACATCAACCACAACCTCGTGATCACGCGAGATGCCCTTGAGAACCTCATGCTCAAGAAGGCGGGGCCGGATTCTGCGGGTCTCGTCGAGTCGCTCTTCCCGGGCGAGGGCGCGAAGTTCCTCAAGCGCGTCGGGCGCTCTGGCAAGGTCGTCAACGTCGGCACGGTGTACACCCGTGGTGTCGGAATCCTGGCCGGCCTCGGCCGCGGCGCTCCGATCGGCGTGGCGCACGAAAAGGGCGCGGCCGTCCGCGACCCGCAGTACTCCACGACCGAGGTCGCGAAGCTGTACCCGGCTCCGCCCGACCGTCGTGATCCGACGCGGACCATCCCGAAGGCGCCGGTCATCGGCAAGGATCCGGTGCACAGCCCGTACCAGCCGGCTCAGACGCCGGGCGAACGTGCGCGTGACGCGACCGGCAAGAAGATCGAGACACCGGCGCCGGCGCCTGCGGAGGCTCCCAGGCAGGAGGCTCCTCAGCAGGAGGCTCCGCAGCAGGAGGCTCCGCAGCAGGAGGCTCCGCAGGGGCAGTCCGAGTCAGAGTCGCCGCGGTCCAGCTCGGGTGGGGCGGAGGGCCAGCTCGGTGGCCTGTCGGGCAAGGGCCTCAGGCCCTGGGAGCGCTGAACGCTGAGAAAGAGTCCGGCTCCGGCCGGACTCTTTTTTCAGGCTGGCGCGCCATGGACCGCAAGTGGCTCGTCGCAGGCGTCGTGGGCGTGCTCGCCCTCTTCGCCGTACTCGCGCTCGTGGTGGGTGGCGTCGTCGGGCGCAGCATCGTCCCGACGCCGGCCGAGCCGTCGCGGCCGGCAACGGTGCGGTTCGCCGACACCCTGACCGACGTCGCGATCTCCTACCCGGCCACGTGGGTGCGCCGCAGCCCGCGCGACCAGGCGGTACGGATCCTCGCCTCCTCGCCCGACGGGTCGGCTGCCGTCAGCGTCAGCGTGCGCAAGTCTGGGCTGGAGGAGCCGGTGACCCAGGAGACCCTCCCCGTCGTGCGGTCGCTCACCGACGACCTGTTGAAGGCCGACACCCGGATCACCGCGCTCGCCGACCCCGTGGCGGTCACCCTCGGCGGACTGCCCGGCTACCGGTACACGTACACGTATCGGATGGCGGACAAGACGGAGGGCGCGCACATCCACTACTACCTCTTCAAGCGCGACCGTCTCATCCAGATCGTGCTGCAGGCGGTCCCGGCCTCGCAACTGCCTGCGCTGCGGCCGACCTTCGAGCGGATCGCGGACACCTTCGAGGGCCACCGCCGCTGAGCGGTGGGACCCAGACGCGGGCGGCACGCGAGGCTCGAGCCTCGCGTACCGGGAGCGTCCGGTGTGCGCCGCGTTGGTCTGGTGTGCGCCGCGTTGCCTACGTGGCGAGGCCCGCGCGCTTGGCGGCGGCCTCGGACTTGCCCACCGACAGCAGGCCTGCGCCGAGCGCGGTGACGCCGGTGAAGATGTGGACGAGGTTCTCACCGTCGTACACGCCGTTCATGCCGATGATCGTCAGGTTGTCCGGTGCGGCGACGCCGATGACGAACGCCGTGATGTAGAAGAGCCCTATGCCCATGAGTGCGCCCTCGGTCGAGGGCGCGGAGAACTTCGTCATGGCGATCAGGAACGCACCGACGACGATGTGGACGAGGTTGTGCATCGGGTTGATGCTTGCGAAGCCGAACAGCAGCGTCTCGCCGGTGTCCCGCAGGAAGGCGTCAAAACCCGTTATGAAGAACCCGATGAAGCCGACCGCGACGTATGACGCACCGATCAGCAGAGAAGCCTTCGCCGCGAGGCTCTTGTTTCCCATGTATCCCTGTACCTCCCTTGGATGAACTAGCGATGTCCCGAGGCGAGGCGACCGAGCGCAGGATGCGCCCCGCACCAACCCCCGGTGCTAGCCCCTACGAGGCAGGAGGCAAGACGGGTTAGCCGCCGATCTGCGACATCGTGCGCTCGGGCTGGCGGAAGCCGGGCTCGTTGACGTGGTGCTTGAGCTCCTTGCGCCAGACCGCGTCGCGGATGATCTCGCGCAGGTCCTGGTCGGAGGCGTCAGAGCGCAGCGGCTCGCGCAGGTCGGTCTCGTGCAGGCTGAACAGGCAGGTGCGCAGCTTGCCCTCGGCGGTGACGCGGATGCGGTCGCAGTCGCCGCAGAACGGCTCGGACAGCGGGTTGATGAAGCCGATCTTGCCCTGTCCGTCGGCGAAGCGGTACACGCGCGCGGTCGCGCTCGGCTCGCGCGGCTCGGCCTCCAGCGGATAGACCTCGTGGATCGTCGCGCGGATCTCGTCGCCGGTGAGCACGAGGCTCGGATCCCACGAGTGGTCGGCGTCCAGCGGCATGAATTCGATGAAGCGCACCTCGTAGGGATGCGTCCGGGCGAACTCGGCCATCGGCAGGATCTCCGTCTCCGTGAAGCCGCGCATGCCCACGGCGTTGATCTTGATCGGGTGCGCCTCGGGAAACCCGGCGAGCGTCTCGAGCCCGCGCAGGACGCGCGGCAGCGCGTCGCGGCGCGTCATCTCGAAGAAGCGGTCGCGCTGCAGCGAGTCGACCGACACGTTGAAGCGGTTGATGCCGGCCTCGACGAGGGCGGCGGCGTCGCGCTCGAGCAGGAAGCCGTTCGTCGTGACGCTGAGGTCCTGCACGCCGGGAACGGCGGCCAGCATCGCCGCCAGCCGCGGGAAGTCACGCCGCACGAGCGGCTCGCCGCCGGTCAGGCGGATGTCGTGGACGCCCATCGTGGCGAGGACGGTCACGAGGCGCTCGATCTCCTCGAAGCTCAACACCGCATCGCGCTCGAGCCACGGCAGACCTTCGGCGGGCATGCAGTACTGGCAGCGGAAGTTGCAGCGGTCGGTCACCGACACCCGCACGTCGCGGATGCGCCGGTTGTGTCCGTCGCGCAGTGGCTCAATCTTGTTCATCACGCCTCCAAGTCCCTGATCGGCCCCCGCTCTTGCTCAAAAGCTCTACCCGCTCTACGACCACGCCGCGCTCGATCCCCTTGACCATGTCGTAGATCGTGAGCGCACCGGCTGCGGATCCCACCATCGCTTCCATCTCCACGCCGGTACGCGCATGTACGCGCGCGGTGACCGTCACGATCACCGCGCCGGCCTGCGCATCGACCGCGATGTCGACGTCGACCGAGTTCAGCGGCAGCGTGTGCGCCAGCGGAATCCATTCGTCGGTGCGCTTGGCGGCCTGGATGGCGGCGAGGCGCGCGGTCCCGATGACGTCGCCCTTGGGGGCATCGCCGGCGGCGACGGCCGCCGCCGTCTGCGGTGTCATGCGCACGACGGCGCGGGCGACGGCGACGCGGTCGCTCTCCGGCTTTGCGCCGACATCGACCATTCGGGCTCGCCCGTCCGCGTCGAGATGGGTCAGAAGTTCGCTGCTCATGATGTCCCCGTCAGACCTGCTTTTCGGGTTGCCCGGAAGCTTTCACCGTAGCGGACCGTCGTCGCGTGCCGCCTTCGATGTACGCGTCGCGAGGCCCCGCCGTCTTCCCTCCGCGACCGCGAGCGCGCCAACAATACGGCCGATGGAACGATTGGTACGTTACGAAAGCGGCGATAACCCGGGGAACATGCGACGAGGAGAAGACGATGGAGACAGCTAGGAGCGAGAAGGCGCCGGGCGAGAAGGTCATCTGCCTGTTCCCTGGATGCGACAAGGAGGCGGCGGAGCCCAAGCAGAATGACAACGCTCCGACGCGGCAGGGCCCGCCCCCGCGCTATTGCGAGAAAGAGGAGCACAACGCGGCCTCGGCGTACCAGGAGATGAAGCGGCTCGAGAAGGAAGGCGCCGCGAGCTGAGCGGCGGTCCCTCACCGGACCGTCAGCTCCACCGTGTGCCCATGTGAACGAAGCGCTCCGCGGGGACGCCGCCCCCGCGGGCCAGCATGGCGCGCGTCGCTTCGGGCATCGTCACGAAGCGCCGCAGCGCCTCTGCTGAAGGGCTGCGCAGCTCCTCGCGCAGGGTGCTGACGAACCACAGGCCGGAGACCGGGGTGCCACGCACGTCGAGTTCCACGAGCGCGCCGCGCTCGAGCTCGTCGCGCACCGTGTGCGCGATCGCAAGCGAGACGCCGCGCCCCGACGCGACCTGCGCGAGCGCCGCAGCGCAGTTGGGGTAGGCGCGCGTGCGCCGCGGCGCCATCGACTGGCGCGCGAGGAACGCCCCGGTGTCGGTCGACCGCTCGTCCTCGTGGGGGCCCAGCAGCCATGGCGTGCTGACGAGCGCCGCGGGCGCGAGGCCCTTCGACGTCGCCAGCGTATGTCCGGGCGCCGCCACCACGATCAGCCCGTAGCGCAAGAACGGCTCGCTGACCAGCGCGGGCACGTCACTGCGGGCGATCACGGGCGCGCCGAGCGTGATGTCCACGCTGCGGTTGGCCAGCAGCCCCGCGAAGTCCTCGCGGCGGGCGACCTGCAGCTCGACCTCGATGTGGTGGTGGCGATGCCTGAAGACGCTGAGCAGTGGCCCCGCCGCGAACTCGGCGAACGGCGGCGTCGCCGCGACGCGCAGCGTCGTCGAATCGCCGTCGGCGGAGTTGATCGCCCGGCGTGCCTCCTCCTCGAGGCCGAGGATGCTGCTCGCGGCGCTGGCGAGGCGCCTTCCCCCCGGCGTCAGCTCGATGACACCACCCGCGCGGACGTACAGCGGGTCGCCGAGCTCGCGCCGCAAGACTCCAACCGCGCCAGATATGGCCGGCTCGGAGACCTCCAGGGCGCGCGCCGCAGCCTTCACCGAGCCCAGCCGGGCGACCATGAGGAAGGTTCGGAGCTGCGAAAGAGTCAATTAAGCGATCGCTTCATGCGGGGTTGCGGTGCGATCGTACCGGGCATAGGATCGACGCTGGACCACTTTCGGAGGAGAGGAGCGTCACACCTTGGCAATGCAGACCCCCGCGCCCTGCGAGTACTCGCGGGCCACGAGCGTCGACGACGCCATAGCACAGCTGGACAAGCTGGGCGGCAACGCGCGCATCCTGGCGGGCGGGTACAGCCTCATCCCAATGATGAAGCTGCGCCTCGCCAACCCGGGCCATGTCATCGACATCAACCCGCTCGAGCGCGAGCTCAACTACATCCGCGAGGAGGGCGACGAGGTTCGGATCGGGCCGCTGACGCGTCACGTCAACATGCTCGAGTCCGATCTGCTTGACCGCGTCTTCCCGCACATCTTCCGCGAGGCCGAGGCCGTCCTCGCCGACCCGGTCGTCCGCAACCGCGGCTCGATGGGCGGCTCGCTCTGCCAGTCAGACCCGGCCGAGGATCTCTCCGGCGTCATCGTGGCGCTCAAGGGCCAGGCGGTTCTGCGCGGTCCGGGTGGTTCTGAGCGGGTCGTCGAGATGGACGAGTTCCACCTCGGTCCGTACATGACCTGCATCCAGCCGACGGAGATGCTCGTCGAGGTGCGCATCCCGAAGCGCCAGGGCTTCGGCGGCGCGCACGAGAAGGTCGAGCGCCGCGCAGGCGACTTCGCGATCGTCGCGGCGTCCTCCGCGGTGGCGATCGAGGGCGGCAAGATCACGTGGGCGGGCGTCGCCTGCAGCGCCGTCGGACCGACGACGCTGCACATCGAGCGCGCCGAGCAGGCGCTGGTCGGGCAGGCGCCGTCGGAGGATCTCTTCGCCGAGTGCGGCCAGATGGCCGCGGCGGACTGCTCGCCCAACAGCGACGGCCGCGGGCCGGCCGACTACAAGCGCCACGTCGCGGGCGTCCTCACCACACGCGCTCTCAGCCGTGCGGCCGCCACGGCCATGCGCTAGGAGGGAGATAGATGATCGTCAACATTTCCATCAACGGCCAGATGCAGTCGCACGACGTCGAGCCGCGTCTGCTGTTGGTTCACTACATCCGCGAGTACGCGGAGCTGCACGGCACCCACTGGGGCTGTGATACCTCCAACTGCGGCATCTGCATCGTCCTCATGGACGATCCGGTGAGCGACCAGCCACCGTATCCGGTCAAGTCGTGCACGATGCTTGCCGCGATGGCCGAGGGATATGAGATCACCACGGTCGAGGGCATGGCGGCGCCGGACGGCACGCTTGACCCCATCCAGATGGGCTTTCACGAGATGCACGCACTCCAGTGCGGCTTCTGCACCCCGGGCATGATGTCCACGGGGCGCTGGCTCATCGAGAGGCATCCCAACCCCACACAGATGACAGACCACGAGATCCGGGACGGCATCTCCGGCAACCTGTGCCGCTGCACGGGCTACGACAACATCGTCAAGGCGATTCGGTGGGCAGCCGCCTACATCGAGGAGCACCCCGAATCGGCCAGGACAGCGAGGGCATAACGAAATGGCAACTGTTGAGACAACGCCGGGACGTCATCCCGAATTCGTTTCGTACGCAGACGGTGAGAAGTTCGGCAAGATCGCCGACGCGCCGATCGGCTACGGCCACATGAAGCGCAAGGAGGACGCGCGCTTCATCCGCGGCCTCGGCGACTACACCGACGACGTGCGGCTCCCCGGCATGCTGCACAGCGCGATCCTGCGCTCGCCGTACGCCCACGCGACGATCAACTCGATCGACACGTCGGCGGCGCTCGCGCACCCGAAGGTCGCGGCGGTCATCATCGCCAAGGACCTCGAGACGCTTGGGCTGGCGTGGATGCCGACCATCTCCTACGACACGCAGGCCGTGCTCGCAGGCGACAAGGTCCGCTTCCACCTCCAGGAGGTCGCGTTCGTCATCGCCACCGATGCATACGCCGCGCAGGACGCGCTGCAGCTCATCGAGGTCGACTTCGACGTGTTGCCGGCGATCGTCAACTGCCGCAAGGCGCTCGATCCCGACGCGCCGCTGATTCGCGACGACAAGGTCGGACAGACCGACAACCTCGCGAGCCCGATGTGGGAGGCCGGTGACAAGTCCAACTGCGACCGCGTGTTCGGCGAGGCCGACGTGGTCGCGTCGCGCACCCTCCTCGATCCTCGCTCGCATCCGTGCCCGATGGAGACGTGCGGCATGGTCGCCGACATGAACCCGGACACGGGTCAGCTGAACATCTACAACGCCAACCAGGCGCCGCACGCGCACCGCACGGTGTATGCGCAGGTGGCCGGGCTGCCGGAGCAGAACATCCGCATCCTGTGCAACGACATCGGCGGCGGGTTCGGCAACAAGGTGCCGGTCTACCCGGGGTACGTCTGTGCGATCGCCGGTTCGATCGTCGCCGGCGCGCCCGTGAAGTGGATGGAGGACCGCTCGGAGAACCTTGCCTCGACGGGCTTTGCTCGCGACTACCTGATGCACGCCGAGATGTGCTCCAAGGGCGGCAAGATCACCGGGCTGCGCGTCGACACGATCGCCGACCACGGCGCCTTCGACTCGACCGCTCAGGCCACGAAGTTCCCGGCCGGCTTCTTCCACATCGTCACGGGGTCCTACGACCTCCAGGCCGCGCACTGCCAGGTCAAGGCCGTGTACACGAACAAGGCCCCCGGCGGCGTCGCCTATCGCTGCTCCTTCCGCATCACCGAGGCCATCTACTGCGTGGAGCGGATGGTGGATGCGCTGGCGATGGAGATGAACGTCGATCCGGTCGAGCTGCGGATGCGCAGCTTCATCCGGTCCGACCAGTTCCCCTACGAGACGGCCACGGGCTGGGTCTACGACTCAGGCGACTACGCCAAGACCATGAAGCTCGCGATGGAGATCGCCGACTACGAGGGCCTGCGTGCCGAGCAGCAGGAGAAGCTCGCCAAGGGTGAGATGATGGGCATCGGCGTCGCCTTCTTCACGGAGGGCGTCGGTGCCGGCCCGCGTCGTCACATGGACATCCTCGGTCTGGCCATGAACGATGGCGCCGAGCTGCGCGTCCACCCGACCGGCAAGGCCGTCGTCTCGCTGTCGGCGCAGACGCAGGGTCAGGGACACGAGACGACGTTCGCGCAGATCGTCGCCGAGGAGCTCGGCATCTCGCCGAACGAGATCATGGTTCGCCACGGCGACACCGACAAGACGCCATACGGCCTGGGCACGTACGGCAGCCGGTCGACGCCGGTCTCCGGCGGCGCCGTCGCCGTCGTGTCGCGCAAGGTGCGCGACAAGGCTCGCCAGTTCGCGGCGCTCATGCTCGAGACGCGCGCGGAGGACCTGGCGTGGGAGAAGGGCCGCTGGTTCGTGCGAGGCGACCCGGAGCGCGGCGCCTCGATCGAGTCGATCGCCGAGTACGCGTACAGCACCACGAACCTCCCCGAGGGGCTCGAGGGCGGCCTGGACGCCAACGCCGTCTACGACCCGCCCAACCTGACGTACCCCTATGGGGCGTACATCTCGGTGGTCGACGTCGATCCCGGCACCGGAAAGGTCCACATGCGTCGCTTCATCGCAGTCGACGACTGCGGCGTGCGGATCAACCCGATGGTCGTCGAGGGCCAGATCCACGGCGGGCTCGTCGAGGGCATCGGCCAGGCGTTGATGGAGGTCATCTCCTTCGACGACCAGGGCAACTGCCTGAACGCCTCGTTCATGGACTACCTCCTGCCGACGGCGCTGGAGTGCCCCGAGCACGGGCTCGAGCTCGGCGAGACGGTCACGCCGTGCCCGCACCACCCGATCGGCGCCAAGGGCGTCGGCGAGAGCGCGTGCAACGGCTCGCCGCCGTGCATCACCAACGCCGTCGTCGACGCGCTGTACCACGCCAAGGGCATCAAGCACATGGACATGCCGTGCTTCCCCGCTCGCGTCTGGGCCGCGATGAACGGGAACGCGCAGCCCGTCCAGTGAGAAACGACGCGCTGGCGCGGCGAGCTGAAGAGCTCGCCGCGCAGGGCGCGGCGTTCGCGACCGCGACCGTCGTTCGCGCACAGCGCCCGACGAGCGCGCACGCAGGCGACGTCGCGCTCATCACCAGTGATGGCAACATCGAAGGCTTCGTCGGCGGCATCTGCGCGGAGCACAGCGTCCGGCTGTTCGCCTGGACGGCGATGAAGTCCGGCGAGCCCATGCTGCTGCGGATCCTGCCCACGGAGGAGGAGGTCGCGGCCCATCAGGACGCAGACGAGGACGGCGCCGTCACGGTGCTCAACAGCTGCCTCTCCGGCGGCGCAATCGAGATTTTTCTGGAACCGACCCTGCCCACCCCGCGCGTCAACGTCGTGGGATCCAAGCCGATCGCCGAAGCGCTCGAGCAGCTCGGCCCGCAGTTCGACCTGGACATCGCCGCGGTCGGCGACGACCCCGCGCAACTGCAGGAGGGGGACCTCGGCATCGTCGTGGCCGCGCACGGCAAGGGCGAGCTCGAGGCGCTGCGCGCCG
>DASYVZ010000007.1:0-4723 GCA_035936515.1 Solirubrobacteraceae bacterium
TGTCGCGCGTGGACGTCACGGTCCGCGCCTCCGACGCCGGCGACGGCACCGCAACCGGGGGCGACTGGACACCCGGCGACGCAGCGGGCGACGCGCTGCGCGTGCTCGAGGTGCTCGCGGGCGCCGCACTCGTCGCTCTCGCGGTGCTCGCGCCGCTGGGGCTGCTCGTGGTGGTCGTGGCACTCGTCGTCCGCGTGAGCCGGCGCCGGCGCCGCGAGAGGGCGCTGGATTTGGCCTGAGCCGCGCCACGAACCCGCGCGCGACACCGGCGCGCGCGCCCCCGCCGTTCCCCTGGGACCCGGCTCGTGTGCTATTGCTCACACAATGCAGACGCGCGAGCAAGAGGCGATCGACCTGCTGGCGCAGGTACGCGTCTTCGAGACGCTCGGCGCGAAGGAGCTTGCCCAGGTGGCGGCGGTGACGGTGCCGCGCGCCTTCGACGCGGGGCAGGTGATCTTCCGCGAAGGCGACCAGAGCGACACGTGCTACGTGGTGCGCTGCGGCCACGCGCGGGCGATCCGCGAGCACGGCGACGGCCGCACGCTGACGCTTGCGCACTTCGGCCCGGGCGACATCTTCGGTGAGCTTGCGATGTTCGACGACGAGCGCCGGTCGGCGACCGTCGAAGCGCTCGACGACGTCGAGGCGATCGCCGTGCTCGGGACGGACATGCGCCGGTTGCTGCGCGACCACTCGGGCCTCGCGCTGAAGCTCGTCATCTCCCTCGGCCGGCGGCTGCGCGAAGCCAACGAGCGCATTTCGCGCCAGTCGTTTCAGACTGTGCAGAGCCGCGTCGCGGGCGTCCTCGGGCAGCTCGTCGCCCAGGCCCAGGCGGAGGGCGGCGGCGATCACGACGTGCTCGTCACGATCACGCAGGCCGACATCGCCCAACTCGCCGGATCCTCGCGCGAGTCCGCCAGCCGATTCCTCGCGGTGCTCGAGCGCGCGGACGTCGTGACGCAGGGGCGCGGGCGAGTGACCGTTCACGACCCGGCGGCGCTCGAGCGCTACGTGTACTAGTGCCTGCCACGGAGTTCTCAGCCGGCGGCGTGGTCGTCAACGACGCCCACGAGATCGTCGTCATCGTTCCGACGCGCCGTTCGGCGGACGGATCGAAGGTGCTCGCATTGCCCAAGGGCCACCCGGACGGCAGCGAGTCGCCGGTGCAGGCGGCGCTGCGCGAGGTGCGCGAGGAGGCCGGCGTCGAGGCCGAGGTCGTCAGCCCGCTCGGCGAGGTCCGCTACTGGTACCAGCGCGGCGGGCGGCGCATCGCCAAGGTCGTCGAGTTCTTCCTGCTGCGCTACGTCTCCGGCGATGTCGGCGATCACGACCACGAGGTCGAGCACGCCCGCTGGATCCCGGCGACGCAGGCCGTCGAGGCGCTGACGTACGCAGGCGAGCGCGACATGGTGCGCGAGGCGCTGGCGCGTCTGGAGCAGGACCGCCCGGCCGACGCGCTGTAGTCTGCCGACCTGTGCAGGTACTGAACTTCTACTCGACGATCTTCGCCGACCAGCTCAAGCGCGGGCGCAAGACCGCGACGATCCGCCTCGGGGACAAGTCGCACAAGTACCGCAAGAACCAGGCGGTGCTCGTGACGATCGGCTACCAGCACTCCCCGCGCGAGAAGGTCTTCCTCGCGGTCATCGACAGCGTCGAGGTCAAGCGCGTCAAGGAGCTCTCGCCGCGAGACATCGAGCATGACAACCCGGAGTTCCGCCGCACGGAGGAGATGGTGAACTTCCTCGAGCAGATCTACGGTCGCGACGTCACCCTCGAAGACACCGTCACCGTCGTGCGCTTCAGCCAGATCATCGAGAACCCACCGTCGATGACCGAGCGCATGCACGGCATCGGCGGCGCCCAGAACTAGCGCGCGGACCGCGCTCGGCGCGCTGCCGCGCCGGCTGCCTCAGCGCCCGATAAAGACGCCTTGGCACTCTTCCACCGAGAGTGCCAATTGCGCTACAGTGCCAACCACGTTGGCACTCTGTGTATGCGAGTGCCAAGCCAATCAAGCTCTTTGGAGGGTCAACACATGAAGCTCAAGCCCCTTGGCGACAGGCTCATCGTGCGGGCGATCGAGGAAGAGGAGACCACCGCCAGTGGCCTCGTCCTGCCCGACACCGCGAAGGAAAAGCCGCAGAAGGGCAAGGTCGTAGCCGTCGGCGACGGCAAGTTCGACGAGGACGGCGACAAGCGCATCCCGCTCGATGTCGCCGAGGGCGACGAGGTCCTGTACTCGAAGTACGGCGGCACTGAAATCAAGGTCGACGGCGAGGAGCTCCTCGTGCTCCGCGAGTCCGACGTCCTCGCCAAGATCCTCTAAGCAAGGAGAACCAGACTTATGCCTCATAAGGAACTGCTGTACGACGTCGACGCACGCAACGCCCTGCAGAACGGCGTCGACGCGGTCGCCAACGCCGTCAAGGTCACGCTCGGTCCCAAGGGCCGCTACGTCGTCCTCGACAAGAAGTTCGGCGCCCCCACGATCACGAACGACGGCGTCACCATCGCTCGCGAGATCGAGGTCGAGGACGTCTTCCAGAACCAGGGCGCCCAGCTCGTGCGCGAGGTCGCCACGGCGACCAACGACGTGGCCGGCGACGGCACGACGACCGCGACCGTGCTCGCCCAGCAGATCGTCCGCAGCGGTCTGAAGAACGTCACGGCCGGCGCGAACCCGCTCGCGCTCAAGCGCGGCATCGAGCGTGCCGTCGAGGACGTCGTCGCGAACATCGCCAAGCAGGCCAAGGACGTCTCGGGCAAGGATCAGATCGCCCGCGTCGCGACGATCTCCGCCGGCGACGACGAGATCGGCGACGTCATCGCCGACGCGATCGAGAAGGTCGGCAAGGACGGCGTCGTCAACGTCGAGGAGGGGCAGACCTTCGGGATGGACCTCGAGTTCACCGAGGGCATGCTCTTCGACAAGGGCTACATCTCCCCGTACATGGTGACCGACCAGGAGCGCATGGAGGCCGTCCTCGACGACCCCTACATCCTGATCGCCAATCAGAAGATCACGTCGGTGCGCGACGTGCTGCCGGTCCTCGAGGCCGTCATCCAGTCGGGCAAGTCGCTGCTGATCATCGCCGAGGACGTCGAGGGCGAGTCCCTCGCGACGCTCGTCGTCAACCGGCTGCGCGGCACGTTCACGAGCGTTGCCGTCAAGGCTCCGGGCTTCGGGGACCGTCGCAAGCGGATGCTCGAGGACATCGCGATCCTGACGAACGGTGAGGTCATCACCGAGGAGATGGGTCTGAAGCTCGAGAACACGACGATCTCGCAGCTCGGGCGCGCACGGCGCGTCGTCGTCGGCAAGGACTCGACGACGATCGTCGACGGCGCCGGCGACGCGGCCGCGATCAAGGGCCGGATCAACCAGCTCAAGGCCGAGATCGAGACGACCGACTCCGACTTCGACCGCGAGAAGCTCCAGGAGCGCCTCGCCAAGCTGTCGGGCGGCGTCGCCGTGGTGAAGGTCGGCGCGGCCACCGAGACCGAGATGAAGGAGAAGAAGCACCGCGTCGAGGACGCCCTGCAGGCGACCCGCGCGGCCCTCGAGGAGGGCATCGTCGCCGGCGGCGGGGTCGCGCTGCTGCAGGCCGAGGGCGCCATCGACCTCGACACGTACGACGACGACGAGAAGACCGGCGCGAAGATCGTGCTGCGTGCGCTCGAGGAGCCGCTGCGCCAGATCGCGCACAACGCCGGCCTCGAGGGCTCGGTCGTCGTCAACGACGTCCGCAAGGCGAAGAAGGGCCACGGGCTGAACGCCGCTACGAACGAGATCGAGGATCTCGTCGCGGCCGGCATCATCGACCCGGCCATGGTCACGCGCTCGGCGCTGCAGAACGCCGCCTCGATCGCGAAGAACATCCTCACGACCGAGGCGATCGTCTGCGAGATCGAGGAGAAGGGCAACGGCGGCGGCGCGATGGCCGGCATGGGCGACGGCGGCATGGGCGGCATGATGTAAGGAAGGGCCGCTCTGCGGTGTCGTCGTCACGGCACCACGTGGTTTTCACAGAGGGCCCGGCTTGCGCCGGGCCCTCTGTCGTTTGCGGACCCGATAGGTTGCGGCTCCGGGCATGAGTCCAGCGGCCACCACCCCCCGGCTCACCGCCCGTCGGCTTGCTTCGGCGCTCGTGCTGCTCGCGTTCGCGCCGGCTGCCGCCCCCGCCCGCGCCGACGCCGCCAGCTGGCGCCTCGAGCCGGTCTCCGCCGCGACAGGCGTCGCCGAACTGCACGAGCTGGCCTTCGACGCGCGCGGCAACGGGCTGCTGAGCTGGAACGGCGCCCAGCGCGTCCGCGTGGTGCCGGTGTTCGGCGGCCTCGCCACGCGTGGCCCGTCGGGAAGCTGGCAGCGCGCGACGGATCTCGCGGCGATCCAGCCCGCGACGATGCAGATCCACCCGTTCGGCTCTGACCGCGCGCTGCTCGTCGCACGCGAGGAGCGCTCGGCGAACACGCGGCGCCGGCTGATCACCGCCGAGGGGCGGCCCGGCGGCGGCTTCGACGCCCTGAGGTCGCTTGACGACTTCGTGGTGGAGCACTGGTCGGCGGTCAACGGCAGGGGCGACGCGATCGTCGCGTGGACGAGCGAGCGCTTCCCGTTCGTGCGGGTCGCACAGCGCCAGGCCGGCGGTCGCTTCGCGCCGCTGCGCGAGCTCGCCGTGGGCAGGACGGCCGCCGTGGCGATCAACGAGCGCGGCGACAG
>DASYVZ010000008.1:0-5205 GCA_035936515.1 Solirubrobacteraceae bacterium
CGGATGTAGTGGATGGCGTCGCGCATGCCGCCCTGCACCTGGAGGCGGCGGATCCCGCCGCCGGTCGCCAGCAGCGCCTGGCCGAAGGCGAGCTGGTCGCGGCCGAGCTTCGCGGTCCTCGCGGCGGTGTCGAGATCCATGACCGGCGTTCGCGTGCGGACCTCGACGTCGTGCTCGGCGTACCACTGCTCCGCGTGGATGAGCGTCGAGGCGCGGTCCTCGCGCCCCTGCAAATAGCCCTTCGTCAGCGGCGGGCGGTGATACGGCGCATCCATCTCTCTGGTGACGAGCAGGATCGAGCCGCCGAAGCCACGCTCGCGCAGCTCGGCGGCGGCGCTCGCCGAGGCGATGCCACCGCCGATCAGCAGGATGCCGACCGCAGGATCGCTCATCGCGACCCGACGCTGTCGGAGGCGGCGGTCCTGCCGTCGATGTTCTCGACTTCGATACCGCGAAACGTCAGCGCCACGTCCTCGAGCTCGGCGTCGTCGAGCTCCGCGTCCTCCTGCGCGGCGACGTACTGGTGGATCGCCGTCACGCACGCGTCCGTCAGCTTGATGGTGTGAAAGACGTAGTCGACGCCGACGTCGTTGCGGCGCACGAACTCGAAGAGCGCGCTCTCGATGACCTCGTTGGTGACGAGCGCGCGGAACAGCTGCGGCGACGCCGCCCCCCACTCCTTCGTGAACGTGACCGCTCCGTGCTCGCGCCCGCCGGTGCCCGCGCCGCTCCCCGCGACACGCGGCGAGGTGACCTCGTAGCTGAAGCCGATCCCGGCGAGCTTGCCCTTGTGCACGCTGCGCGGGATCTCGCCGGCGAGCCGGCCCTGCTTCGCCGCCTCGATCGTCACGTAGAACTCATAGGCCATTCGCGGTCGTCTCCTCTGGTGTCGTCGCGCAGGACTGTAGCCGCGCGCCGTCGCGCCGCTATTCGATCCCGAGCCGGTCCAGCAGGCCGTCGTCGCCGCGCCAGCCGCGCCGCACCCGGACGGCGAGGTCGAGGTGCACCTGAACCCCGAGCTGGCGCTCGAGCTCGCGCCGTGCGGCGGTGCCGATGGCCTTGATCATCCGGCCCTGCGCGCCGATCAGGATGCCCTTCTGCGACTCCGCCTCGACCCAGGCTCGGGCCTGCACGCGAACGAGGCCCTCGCGCGAGTCGTCGATCTCCTCGACGACCACCTCGACGGCGTGCGGGACCTCCTGAAACGTGCGTCGCAGGATCTGCTCGCGGATCAGCTCGGCGAACAGCACCTCGTCGGTCTGGTCGGAGGGGTCCTCGACGTCGAACAGGTATGGGCTGTGCGGCAGCAGAGCCACGAGGTACTCCACGAGCTCCTCCACCCCGGTGCCCTTGCGCGCGGACAGGGGAAAGATCTCGTCGGAGACGCCGAGCTCCGCTGCCGCCTGCAGAGCGCCCAGCGTGTGCGCCTCGTCGAGGCGGTCGATCTTGTTGACGACGACGGCCACGGGGACCTCCGCCCGCGCGAGGGCGCCGGCGATGAAGCGGTCACCGGGACCGATGCCCTGCTCGCCGTTGAGCAGCAGCAGCGCAGCGTCCGCATCGCCGAACTCGCGCTCCACGCGCGACTGCATGCGCTGCGTCAGGGCATCGCGCGGGCGCTGCACCCCGGGCAGGTCGACGAGCACGAGCTGCGCGTTGCCGCGCATAGCGATCCCGCGGATCGCGCGCCGCGTCGTCTGCGGCTTGTCGGAGACGATCGCCACCTTCTGGCCGACGATCGCGTTGACCAGCGTCGACTTGCCGACGTTTGGCCGCCCGGCCAGCGCCACGAAGCCGGCCCGTGTCGGGCCGGCGTGCGTGCTCGCCGCGGTCATGGCGCCTCGTCGGGCGTGACCCACCCCAGGATCTCGCGCTGGACGGCGAGCATCTCGCCGTCGTCGGTCTCGTGGTCCATGCCCGTCAGGTGCAGCGCGCCATGCACGATCGCCTCGCGCAGGTCCGCGGCGTGCTCCGGGCAGATGACGATGTCGCCCAGCTCGCACGGCCCCGGCGAGGGATCGTCGCCGTCGATCGGAAACGACAGCACGTCGGTGGGCCCGGGCTCGCCGCGATGCGCGGCGTTCAGCTCGCCGATGCGCTCGTCGCTGACGAACTCGACCGCCACGTGGCCGCTCTCGATCCCGGCCGAGGCGAACGCGAGCGACAGCAGCCGGTCGATCTCCTCCAGCGGCAGGAACGACGGTCCCCCGTCGGGTCCGACCACGTCGATCTCGAGGTGGTGGTTCAAGCGCGGCGGCGATCGGCGGGCCGCAGCTCGCTCGTGAGGCTCTCGGCGTGCTCGGCATAGGCCGCCACGATCTTCTGCACGAGTCGGTGGCGCACGACGTCCTCGCCACCGAAGCGCACGAACTCGATGCCCTCGATCTCCTTGAGGATGTCGCTGATGACGACGAGCCCCGACCCCTCGTTCCTCGGCAGGTCGATCTGCGTGACGTCGCCCGTGACGACCATCTTGGAGTTGAAGCCCAGCCGCGTCAGGATCATCTTCATCTGCTCGGGGGTGGTGTTCTGCGCCTCGTCGAGGATGATGAAGCTGTCATTGAGCGTGCGACCGCGCATGAACGCCAGCGGCGCGACCTCGATCTGGCCGCGCTCGAGGTAGGTCGAGACCTTCTCGGCGTCGAGCATGTCGTGCAGGGCGTCGAACAGCGGGCGCAGGTAGGGGTCGATCTTCGCCATGAGGTCGCCGGGCAGGAAGCCCAGCCGTTCGCCCGCCTCGACCGCCGGCCGCGTGAGGATGATCCGGTTGACCTCGCGCCGGCTCAGGGCGGCGGCCGCGAGCGCGACGGCGAGGAACGTCTTGCCCGTGCCGGCGGGGCCGATGCCGAACGTGATGATGTTGTTGCGGATCGAGTCGACGTAGCGCTTCTGGTTGACGGTCTTCGGCGCCACCTGCTTGGAGCGGTGCTTCCAGACGACGTCCTCGAGGATCTCGGCAGGCGAGCGCTTCTGGTCCAGTGCTCCGGTCACCGCGGCGATCGTGCCGGGCGCGATGTCGTGACCCTGCTCGATGAGCTCGGCGAGCTCCTTGACGACGATCGCGGCGGCCTCGACCGATTCCTGCTCGCCGTCGAGCGTGAGCACGTTGCCGCGCAGCCACAGGTCGCACTCGACGTGGCCCTCGAGCGCCCGCAGCACGGCGTCCCCGGTCCCGGCCAGCTCGGTCGCGGCCTGGTTGGAGAGCTCGATCCGAACGCGCATCAGTGCGCGAGCGCCTCTCGCACGAGCGCCGCGACGCGCTTGCCGTCCGCGCGGCCGTCGACGGCCGGCATCGCCACCTTCATGACCTGCCCCATGTCCTTCGGCGACTGCGCACCGGTCTCGGCGACGGCCGCGGCGACGATCGCGCGCACGCTGTCGTCGGGCAGCTCGGCCGGCAGGTAGTTCTCGATGATCCGCGCCTCGGTCTCCTCCCCGCGGGCGAGCTCGTCGCGACCCGCGTCACGGAAGGCGGTGGCGGACTCCAGGCGGCGCTTGCGCTCGCGGCGCAGGACGGCGAGCTCGTCGCCGCCGCCTTCCTTGGCCGCCTTCTGCAGCTCGCTGAGGACGAGCCGCAGCGCTCCGACACGATCCTTCTCGCCGCTCCGCATCGCGGAGACGAGATCCTGCCTCACCGTGTCGGCCAGCGTCATCTGCCGTTCAGGATACGCGGCGCACGGATGGCTTCGAAGCGCTCACGTCCGCCAGCGGCGGCGCGAGCCCGCGCGCCTCACCGATGCGGCCCAGCTCAGCCGTGTCGCGGCCGAACAGCAGGCCGATGTTCCAGTCGACGAGCAGCCGCGCGCGGCGGCCGACGCCGGGCATCATCGCGAGGTGGTACGTGCGGGCGAGCATCCACGCCGGCGTGCCGCTCCAGGTGATGGGGCCCGTCGTCGCGACCGCCTTGCGCCGGCCCATGTCGACGAAGACGCCCTTCGTCTTGTAGGTGAACCGCCGCGACCGCCCGCCGCCGCCGATGGCGTTGGCGACGTTGCGCCCGACGACCTTGCCCTGACGGATGGCGTGTTGCGCGGTGGGCGGACAGGACCTGCCCTTGCGCGCGGGATCGGGCACCGCAGCGCCGTCGCCGATCGCCCAGACGTTGTCGAACCCCGCTACCTGCAGGTGGCTGTCGGTGACGATCCGTCCCTCGCCCGAGAGCGGCAGGCCGAGCGCGGCGATCACGGGATTGGGGTTGACGCCCGCCGTCCATACGAGCGTGCGCGTCGGGACGACCTCGCCGTCGCTGAGGCGCGCGCTGCGTGCCGTAAGCTCGTCGAGCGTCGTGTCCGTGCGGATCTGGATGCCGCGGAAGCGCAGCTCGCGCACGGCGAAGTCGGCGAGCTTCGCGCTGATCTCCGGCATGACGCGGTCGTTGGCCTCGACGAGGATCCAGCGCATCCCGGTGACGCCACAGCGGGGGTAGAGGTCGATGACGTCCGCAGCGAAGTCCTGCAGCTCCGCGAGGCCCTCGAGGCCGGCGTAGCCCGCGCCGACGAAGACGTACGTCAGGTACTCGCGGCGGGCTTCGTCGTCCTCGAGCGTCTCGGCGATCTCCAGCGTGCGGATGACGTGGTTGCGCACGGCGATCGCCTCGGGCAGCGACTTGAGCGCCATGGCGTGCTCGGCGAGGCCCGGGATCGGCAGCGTGCGGCTCACCGAGCCCACCGACACGATGAGCTGGTCGTAGGAGAGCGCGTGCTCAGTGCCGTCCAGCGATCGGACGTGCAGGACGTTGCGCTCCGGCGAAGCGCCGGTGATCCTGCCCAGGCGCAGGTGGATCGAGTCGTCGAGCTCCTCGCGCAGCGGCACGACGACGTGGCGCGGTTCGAGCGTGCCGGCCGCGGCGCCCGGCAGCAGCGGCGTGTAGAGCATGAAGTTGTCCTCGGTGACGAGGCGCAGCCGGGCGCTGTGCGGCGGCAGGACCCGGGCGAGCGTGCGCGCCGCGTAGAAGCCGCCGAAGCCGCCCCCGGCGATGATCACGTTCCACGCCATGCAGGCCGCAGCGTATCCGCGTCGGGGCCGCTTGAACCGGCGGATCCTCGACGGCCTCGGCGCTCACGTCACGAGCGTCAGCGCCGCCCAGTCGCCGCGCCCGCGCCGCGCCTGCTCGCGCAGCCCCTGCTCGCGCGCGAACGCGCCCGCGATCGCGTCGGCCTCCGTGCGCAGCAGCCCGCTGACGATCAGGGTGCGCGGAGGCTCGCC
>DASYVZ010000009.1:0-3973 GCA_035936515.1 Solirubrobacteraceae bacterium
GCTCGGGGACGAGCCGCGCGATGACGTCCTGCGCCTCGCTGCGGCGCACGAGCGGCAGCAGCGTCCGCCCCGCCGCCTGCTCACCCCCGTGCGCCGCGCTCTCCAGGCGCAGCGCGGCGAGCCCGAGCGGCCCGCGGGCGAGGCCTTCGACGATGACCACGCCGTCGACACGCTCCAGGGGGATGCTGATGGCGCGCCGGGCGAGCAGCCCGCTGCGGATGCGCAGCACGGACGCATCGCGTTGCACCTCGAAGCCGGCGAAGACGACGATCGCCGCCAGGAAGGACAGCAGGTACGCGGCGGCGAGCAGGAAGGCCGCCGCGAGCGCGATCGCTCCCGGCGAGTCGAGCTGCGAGAGCAGTCCGCCTCCGTCCTCGACGTCGACGACGTTGTGCGCCAGCGCGTACACGCCGGCGACCGCCGACAGCGCGACGCTGATCTGCGGTCCGGTCAGCGCGGCCAGCAGCAGGTCGCTCATGCCGAGCGCGATGCGCACGTCCGGCGCCGTCGGCGCGGGCTGACCGAGCGCAAGACGCAACCGCGCCGCCTCCTCCTGCGTGACCGCCGCGAGCACGATCTCGTCGGCGTCGGCGGCGCCCGGAACCTGGACGCGCACCTCGACGACACCGAACAGCCGCTGCAGCGGCCCGGTCGAGGTGTCGACCGACTGCACGCGGGCGCGCGGCACGATCTTCTCGTCGGGCGTGAACAGGCCCGACCGGTAGTGCAGTGCGCCGTCCTGCAGCCAATACGTCGTCCTGCGCCAGCGCGCATACCCCAGCCCGAGCCCACCGGCGATGCTGGCGAGCGCGAGCAGCGCGGCGAGACCCGGCGGCGTGCCGCGCACGACCGCGACGAGCACGACGCCCGCGAAGAGCTGCATCGTCGAGCGCAGCGCGTCTACGACGACTGCGCCGTGGTGCAGCTGGCGGGGTGCGTCAGAGGTCATCGGGGGCGCGCAGCCGCGCGAGGATCTGGTCGCGCAGGTCGTCGGCCTGCGCGGGCTCCAGGCCCGGGAGCGTCGTGCCGCCCGCCGCGGTGTACGCGTGCACGACGACGACGCCGAAGAGGCGAGTCCAGCCGGTCCGCTGCACCGCGACGTGCTGGATGCGCGTGAGCGGCACGATCGTGCGCGTGACGTTCCAGACGCCGTGCAGGAGGTCGAGCTCCTCCTCGTGCAGCTCCCAGCGCCAGCGCGCGTGGCGCGCCCGCGGGACGAAGAGGACCCACGCGACGCCACCGACGAGCACCGCCACCGGCAGCCACGGCATCAGCGCGCCGCCGATGGAGCTCGCGAGCGCAAACGCGGCGGCGACGGCGAGCACCGCGCCGACCGCGGCCTCGCAGAGCCACATCGCGAAGACCCCGTCCGCAAGCGGGTTCGCCGGCGCGGGGCGCGCGTCAGGCGGGGACATCGTCGCGCTCAGATCACGCGCTGCTGCGAGGGCGAGGCACCGAGCGCACCGGGCTCGATGCCGACGATCTGCGCTACCCGCTCGCGCGCCTGGCGCTCGTCGGGGGCGGGGACGTTCTTGACGATCAGCGGCGGGTCCTTGCCGTAGACCGCCTCCTTGCCCGGTTCGACGATCACCCCGTCGATCGCCTCGAGCTCGGCGCGCATCTCCGCGCTGGGCTCGTGCCAGGCCGGGATCCCGATCGCGAAGACGTGGCGGATGCCGCGGCCGGCGTCGAGCGCGCCGTGGACGCGGTCGACGCCGATCCCGTAGCGCTCGGCGAGCGCCGCCGCGTCGCCGCGGTCGATCTCGCTCTCGTTGGAGCCGATGTGGCGCGCGGCGTCGGACTTCGCCATGTCGCAGAGGTCCATGAGGAACTGCTCGAGCTCGCCCTCGCTGCGCACCGGCGCGTCGAAGCCGAAGTGCATGATCGAGCGCCCGCACTGGCCATCAGCCCACGCGAAGCGCCCGTCGACGACGTGGTGCTCGAGCAGGTAGCGCATCTGGAAGACCCCCTGCTCGGCGCCCGCGTCGGCATAGGCGGCGAGCGCCTCGAGCGCCGCCGCGCTCTGCAGGTAGCGCGGGTCGTCGGGCTTCTCGGCGGCGGTCGCACGGTGCGCGGCGGCCTGCTCGCGCAGGTACTCGGAGATCGCGTTCACCCTGGAGATGATCGCGCACGGCGACGCCCGATCGCCTGAAGGAGCGTCGGGCGCGTCCGATGTCTATGCGCGCGAGGACGTCGACGGCGACGCCGGCGCCGACACCTGCGTGGCCGTGCGCACCGGCTGCCCGCGCCGCGGCAGCCACGCCAGGCCGCGCGGCAGGTACCAGTTCCAGTCGCCCAGCAGCTTCATCGTGGCAGGCAGCAGCACCGCTCGCACGACCGTCGCGTCGAGCAGGATCGCCGCCGCCAGGCCGACGACCATCTGCTTGAACTCGATCGCGCCGAGCGTGGCGAAGATCGTGAAGACGGCGATCATGACGGCGGCCGCGCTCGTCACGACGCCGGCCGTTGCCTTGATTCCGTCCGCCACGGCCTCGGCGGTCGGGGCGCCTCCGAGCACCGCCTCGCGGATCCGGCTGATGATGAACACGTGGTAGTCCATCGACAGGCCGAAGAGCACGACGAACAGAAACAGCGGAAGCCACGACGTGATCCCGCCGACGGTCTCGGTGCCGAGCAGCGAGGCGCCCCAGCCATGCTGGAAGACCAGCGTCAGCACGCCGTAGCTCGCGCCGACCGACAGCAGGTTCAGCACGATCGCCGCGAGCGGGATGACCAGCGAGCGGAACGTCACGAGCAGCAGCAGGAACGCCGCGCCGAGGACGAACCCGAAGACGATCGGCAGGTGGGACTTCATCGTGTCGTTGAAGTCCGTGCTGCCGGCGGTCGCGCCGCCGATGTCCACCGTCGTGCCGGGCACGCGGTCGATCGTCGCGGGGACGACGTCGTCGCGCAGCGCGGCGAGCGACGCGAGCGCCTCCTCGCTCTCGCCGGTGCCGTGCAGCGGGACCTCGACGACGGCAAGCGTCCGCTCCGGGTTGACCCGAACGCCGATCGGCGCGGACATGCGCCCGCTCGCGGCGGCCCGCTCGCGCAGCTGCGCGAGCCCCGCCTGCACCGGTGGCGCGGTCACGTCCGCCGCCTGCACGACGACCTCGGCCGGCTCGGTGGTGCCGGGGAAGGCTGTCTGCACGCGCTCGTAGGTTCCGCGTACCGGCACGTCGCGGGGCAGCCCCTCGATCCCGGGCGACATCGTGTGCATGCCGAGCGCAGGCAGCGCCGTCGCGACGAGCAACACCGCCGCGCCGCTGGCCGCGATCCGCGGCCGCGAGAGGACACGGTCCAGCACCCACGCCCATGCTCGTGAGCGTCCGCCGCCGCGGTGGCGCAGCCGGCCGAGGATCGGCACGCGGCCCTTCTCCGTCCAGCCCTTCTCGCCCAGCCAGGAGAGCATCGCCGGCAGGAACGTCAGCGACCCGACGACCGCGACCGCGACGACGATCATCGTGCCGACGCCGAAGGAGACGAAGATCGCCGAGCCCGACAACAGCATCCCGGCCATCGAGATGAGCACGATGAAGCCGGATACGACGATCGCGTGCCCGGACGTCGCTGCCGCCGCGGCCAGCGCCGCCTGCGCGCCCTCCCCCCGGTCGCGTTCCTCCATTTCACGGCGCACGTAGAACATCGAGTAGTCGACGGCGACGGCGAGGCCGATGAGCAGGATGACCGACGCGACGTGGTCGGTGACCGCCGTGAGCCGGCTGATCGGCCCGAGCAGGCCGAGCGTCGCGCCGACGGCCGTCAGGCCGAGCAGCAGCGGCAGGCCAGCCGCGACGAGCGCACCGAAGGCGAGCAGCAGGATGATCAGCGTCAGCGGGATCGACAGCGTCTCCGCGCGCTTGAAGTCGTCGTTCATCGCCTTCTCGAACGCCTTCTCGGCGGACGCCGATCCGACCTGCTCGACGCGCAGGTCCGGGTGCGCGCGCTGGACGGCGGCGGTCGCGGCCAGCGT
>DASYVZ010000010.1:0-1531 GCA_035936515.1 Solirubrobacteraceae bacterium
CCCACGGCGGCGGCGCCAGCGGTGCGCCGGTCGCCGCGTGCACCTCCCGCGCGACGCCGTAGACACCCAGGCAGTCGGGCCGGTTGGGCGTGATCTCGAGCTCGAGCACGTCCGTCGACAGCGGCAGGATCTCGGCGAGCGGCGCGCCCACCTCGAGATCCTCGTCGAGGACCATCGTTCCGGCATGGTCGATGCCGATCCCGAGCTCGTCCTCGGCGAGGATCATCCCGTCGGACTCCTGGCCGCGCAGCTTGGCCTTCTTGAGCCGTGTGCCGTCGGGCATCACCGCGCCGGGACGCGCCACGGCGACGGTCTGCCCGGCGGCGACGTTCGGTGCGCCGCAGACGATCTGCGACTCCTCTCCCCCACCGAGGTCCACGACGCAGACCTTCAGCCGGTCGGCGTCAGGATGCTGCTGCGCCGCCACGACGCGCCCGACGACGAAGTGGTCGAGCTCGCGGACGCCGTGGTGCTCGACGCGGTCGACCTCCGTGCCGGTCATGGCCAGGCGCGTGGCCAGCTCGTCGACGGGCAGGTCGGGCGAGCAGTAGTCCTCGAGCCATTCGACAGGAACTCTCATGACGTCATCCGAACTGCTCCAGGAAGCGCACGTCGTTGTCGTAGAGCAGCCGCAGGTCGGGCACGCCGTGCTTGAGCATCGCGATCCGGTCGATGCCCATCCCGAACGCGAAGCCCTGCACGCGCTCGGGGTCGTAGCCGTACTCCGCGACATAGCCGAAGACGTTGGGATCGACCATCCCGGAGCCGAGGATCTCGACCCAGCCCGTGTCCTTGCACACGCGGCAGCGCGTGCCGGTCGTGTGCTCCATGAAGCACGACACGTCGACCTCGACCGAGGGCTCCGTGAACGGGAAGAAGTGCGGGCGCAGCCGGACCTCGCGCTCGGGCCCGAAGATCGCGCGGGCGAAGGCCAGCAGCGTCCCCTTGAGGTCGGCGAGGGTGATGTCGGTGTCCACCGCGAGCCCCTCGATCTGATGGAACTGCGGCGTATGCGTGGCATCGGAGTCGCGGCGGTAGACGCGCCCGGGGACGATGACGTACAGCGGCGGCGGATGGGCCTCCATCGTGCGGACCTGCATCGGAGAGGTGTGCGTGCGCAGCACCACGTCGGAGGGAGTGCTCCGCGGGGCATCCGGCCCCGCGTTCTGATGATGCACAGCGCCATCCAACCGCTGTTTGGAGACGTAGAACGTGTCCATGCGGTCGCGCGCGGGATGCGTCGGCGCGTGGTTGAGCGCGTCGAAGTTGTAGTAGACGGTCTCGACCTCGGGCCCTTCGGCGATGCGGAAGCCGAGGCCGAGGAACACGTCCTCGATCTCGCGCCGCGTCGCGGTCAGCAGGTGCAGCCGCCCGACGGGCTGGGGCGGCGAGCCGGGCAGCGTGACGTCGACGACATCGGCGCGCAGGCGCTCCTCGAGCTCGCCGCCGGCGAGCTGCTCGCCGCGCGCGGCGATGAGCGCCTCGAGCGCCTGGCGCGCCTGGTTTGCCGCCTTGCCGGTCGGCCCCCGCT
>DASYVZ010000011.1:0-4707 GCA_035936515.1 Solirubrobacteraceae bacterium
GCCGTCGAGGTGGATCGTCCCGCCGATCGGCACCGCCTCGTCGTCGTCGACGCCCTCGCCAGGTGGGGGCACGCCGGCGGTTCGCGCCCCGCTGAGGTCCTCGCGCTCTGCGCCCTCACCCTCCCCGTCGCCGCCGCAGCCTGCGACGACGAGTGCCGCGAGCACTGCCGCCGCCCAGGTGAAGAGCCGGAGCATCTCCTCCCGATACCCCGCTCGCGACGACCGATGACCGACGCTGTCGGTCAACGGACCGCAGCGCGACCAGAGCGGGAGCAAACCCGAGGACCCAGCCAGAAGCGCTGCAACCGGCCAGCCGTGGACGGCCGTGGCCACCACGGCGAGACCGTGAGGGTGCCCTGGGTGACAGCATCCGGTCGCATCGGAGGGCGCTGTGCGCCGCGCGGGCGAGGCAGGCACAGAGACGAGCGCCGCCACGGGTGAGGCCCCAGGAGCCGATCAGGACGTCTGAGATCCTCCAGGCCGCGCTGCAACAGCGGACGCGAGGGAAAGATCAGCAGCTCGAACTCGCGGCTGCTCGGGGCGACTTCACCCGGCGCCAACGCGCTCGCGGTTTTCCGCCCGCCGACGCAGGGCTTCGAGATCGTGCGCCGTGTTCTCCGAACTGGAGTGATGCGCACGGCGATAGCCGCCTCGTCCGGTGAGGTCGGCGCTGCCCGGTCACCGACCGGCAACGGTCTCACGCCCCGGTGCCCGGTCGCCCCGAGGGCGGCGGAGTCCGCGGCGTGTCGGGGGGCCCCGCACTCGAGCCTTGTTCGCGCGCGCGCACGCGCGCCCGCCGAGCGACAACGAGCGCGCTCGCCACGAGCAGGGCGAGCACGAGCCCGTAGACGCCCAGGATCGCACCGGACACGTTGGCCCCGATCGCCAGTCCTGCGCCCATCGCCGCGCCCGCCAGCGCCACCAGCCACAGCAGCGAGATAGTCCGCCGCCGCCGCGCGTAGCCCGACGCGCCGGCTCGGTCGCTGCTCACAGCAGCCCGCGCGCTCGCTCGGCGACCGACTCGTCGACCATCACGTCATAGCGCTCTGCGCGGATGGCCGACACCGAGCGGAAGTCTCGTCGCCCGCCGGTCGACAGCTGGACGGCGAAACCGACCAATCCGCCGAGGATCGCGCCGGCGATCAGGCCGTAGAACGCGAGGACGAGCGCAGAGACGACCGGCTCGGCCCAGTTGAAGATCCCAAGCAGCCAACCGAGCACTACGCCGACGACGGCGCCGTTCAGCGCTCCGGAGAGGCCCGCTCGCAATGAAGTCGTCCGGCCCGTGACCTGCTCGACCAGCGACAGCCCCTGGGCGACGATCGCTGATCGGTCGACCTCGAAGCCACGGTCAGAAAGGCGATCGACCACAGCCTCGGCTTCCTCGTAGGTCTGAAAGCTGGCGATCGTCCGCCAGGCCCCCGGCGCTTGATCCTCCGTCCCACTCGCTTGCTCAACGACGTTTCTCATCGTTCCTCCTTCATGCAGTGCACGTCACGCTGAGTCATCGCGCTGACACGCTCGTGGTTCCCCCGGGTATCGATCCGCACCGACGACACGTCAGGCCGATGACCTCGCGGACCCGCCCATCTGGCGCCTCTCCGCGACGGCTGGTGTTGCTCCGGAGCAGTGAGACGGCCGCTACGAAATCGAGTCTCGGTATCTGCCGTCCAGTGCCGATCAGCAGCGCGAGCAGCTCGTCCGGCGACTGGCAGCTGAAGACCCGTCGCTAGACCTGATCGGGTGCGTGACTTCGAGGGACTCCCGATGGCAGACGAGTGGGAGGTGCCCGAGGTGCGCGTCCTGAACGACCGCGGGTGCGAACAGCAGCTGCAGAGCGACGCGCGATGTTCGTTCGTTAGCGATCGAGGCTCCGGCGGACGCTCTCGACGAGCGATTGCCACTCGCCCGGGCCATCGACGTTGCCCGGACGCGATTCGAACTCGCGCAGGTACGCGCCGATATCGGCGTCCGACGCGATCGCGCAGGTATCCATGACCCCGGGCTCGACGAAGACTGGGCAGCCAAGCCGGGCGGCGAGGTTCAACGCGTCGCTCGGGCGAGCATCGACCTCATGCGACTCCTCGGCTGACCGCATGGTCACGGTCGCATAGAAGATGTGGTCACGGAAGGCATCGATCGCGACGCGTTCGATCCGCGCGCCGGAGAGCTCGATCAGCCGCGCCGCGAGGTCCTCGGTGACCGGACGCGAGAACGTGCCGCCGGCGAGCTGCGCGACAAGATTGAAGCCCTCGTCGCTGCGGGCGACGCAGATCGGCAGCACGCGGTCGCCGGCGTGCTCTTTGAGCAGCACGATCCGCGTATCCACCGGCGCGATGTCGGGCTTCCCCGGGCAGGCGCTCGTGTGTGTGGACGTGACCGACGACGTCGGCGATCGTCGTTTCGATCACGGCCATTGCCTCCACGGTGTCGATGAACTGGTCGACCGACGGCTGCACCGATCGCTCCAGGGCGCTGAGGATTTCGGCCAGGCGCTGGCGCAGGCGCCGCTGTCGCCCAAGATCGCGCTCAACGTGCGCGAGGTGACGGCGCACCGTCTCACGGAGATCGGGGCGGCCAGCGTTGAGGACAGACTCGATCTCGGCCAGCGCGAACCCCAGCCGCCGCAGCGCAAGGAGGCGATACAGCCGCTGAACGTCGGCCTCGCTGTACAGACGGTGCCCGCCCGTCGACCGCTCAGACGGGACAAGCAGCCCGATCTCGTCGTAATGATGCAGGCTGCGCACCGTCACACCCGTCGCCGCGGCGAGCTGACCAACCCTCCAACGTGTCGGCTCCTCAGCGGTCATCGAACGCAATGTAGGCCCTCACCCGACGGGAGGTTCAAGTCCCGCACCGGGTCCGGTAGAGGTTCATTGGCGGGACTAGCTGAACACGTACCTGAAGCGCGTCCCGTCGCAGAAGCGCCGCAGCTTCGGTCCAAACGACGAGCCATCGGGCTGATCGCACGTCGGTCGGGCGCCGCCGACCATCGCGCCGCAGGCGCCGGTAGCAGCTGCTTCGACGGGGTACCCCCACGCGACGTGATCGCCGAGGTGCAACGGGAGCTGGAGCGACGCGCCGATGCGGCGAAGCGGACCTGGTGGGAGAACTACGTCAAGGGCGCTGTGTTTCGCGGAACGCCGATGGGCGAGGTCCGCAAGGTCGTCGCCGCGTTCGTCGACGACCATCGCGACCTCACCGAGCTCGAGCTGAAGGCCCTGGGGTGCGAGCTGATCGCCCAGCCGCTGACCGAGGACAAGCTCGCAGGAGTGCTGCTGTTCTCGGAGCACCTCATCGATCGCCTCGGGCTCGACGACCTGCCGCTGCTGCGCGACCTGCTGGCCGGCGGCCACCTGGGTGACTGGAACAGCTGCGACTGGTTCTGCGTGAAGGTCCTGGGCCGGATGCTCACCCGCGCGAGCGACCCGCAGCCGCTGGCCGACGAGCTGATCGCGTGGACGGCCAGCGAGGAGCTGTGGGTTCGGCGCGCCGGCCTCGTCGCCTTCGTGAACCTCGCACCGCGTGGGGACGCGGCGCTCGATGGCCTGACGCGGCGCCTGATCGAGGGTGCGGCACGCAACGTCGCCGACCAGCGGCGCTTTGCCCAGACCAGCGTCGGGTGGGTGCTGCGCGAGCTGTCGAAGTCAGAGCCCGATGCGGTCCGAGCGTTTCTCGCCGATCACGGCGAAGCCATGTCCTCCGAGGCACGGCGCGCCGCATCGGCGCGGCTGTGACGGGGCCGCCCTCGTAGGCCTGGACCCGGATGTTGTCTCGCCACAGCTTCCCCTGCGCGCGACTGGCGCGCCGGTAGGTGCGAAACCTAACGACAACGCATTCCCGGCCAGGCCGCCGAAGGCGCAGGGAAACAACTCGCCGTGAGGGATCTGGCTCCGCCGAATCCCCCAAGGCGCAGTTCTCGGTCGTCGCCCGACTTCGGGCGGGGCGTTCCATGCCAGGCGATCCCTGCCTACGCTTGCGTCCTTAGCCGAACGGAGGATTTCACCGCCTTCGCCAGGGGTCGAGACAGCCTCACCGATTTCTCATCAGGCGACGCCGAACCCGTCGCAGTAGCCGACCGGTGGATTCTGCGGTCAGCGCAACCGCAGGGTCCGTCTCTTCGATCGGCTTGGCGGAGCGTAGGCGCTTGCGGGGCCGGTCTTGAGCTCGTCGACGACGGGCGACCTTGTCGCGATGAAGCGTTCGACCGGCCGAAGCACCGATCTGCTCGACCTCGAGCGCCTGCGCGGAGCGCACCGAGAACTGCCCGAGGACGAACCGCGGAAGTAGCCGAAGCGCTGTGGACCCTCAGCGGGTTCGGCATCGGTGTCTCGCCCCCGTAGACCGACCGGCTATCCGCGCCGGGTTCGATAGTGCTCGTATCGCTCGTATCGTCGCGAGGGAGAGGTTTCGCCGGCGTCAGCGGACGCTGCTCCTGTTCGTCCGGAGCGGAAGCGATCCGTGGCGCCTTGCCGGGCTCATTACGATGGACCGGTGAGCGGCCAGAAAGTGCCTGGTGGGGTGGTGCATGAACTGCCCGCGGACCTCGGTGAGGCGCTGCTAGCAAACGCGACGGCACTCGATGCCTGGAACGACATCACGCCATTGGCCCGCAACGAGTTCATCTGCTGGGTCGAGGATGCCAAGCAGGAGACCACCCGGGCGCGCCGCATTCGGCGGACCAAGGAGGAGCTGGAGGAAGGCCAG
>DASYVZ010000012.1:0-21702 GCA_035936515.1 Solirubrobacteraceae bacterium
GCGCGCCGGTGCGCAGCGGGCGGCCGGGCCGCGGCTCGACGCTCCAGCAGCCCTCGCGAAACGCCTGGTGGCAGAGGAAGTGCCAGGTCGCGCGGCGCAGGATCATCGGGCGCACGCGAGGGAGCATGTTCAGTGCGGTGAGCAGCGCGACCTTCGCGCGGTGGCGGACACCGGAGCGGCGCGGGAGCGGCCAGTCGGGGAAGCGCGCGTGGAGGATCACGACCGAGCGCCCGAGGGTCCTCATCCTGCGCAGCGAGCCGGGCAGGTCGTACGGGTGGAAGTGCTCGACGACGGCGCCCTCGTCGTAGGCCAACCGCATGCCCGCACGCTCAAGTCGCAGGCCGAGCTCGATGTCCTCGAACGCCGCATGCGCGAAGGCCTCGTCGAAGCCGCCGTTGGCCAGCAGGAAGGACCGCTTGGCTGAGACGTTCGCCGTGTAGAAGCACGACCCGCGGACGTCCTCGGGATCGATGATCTGGTCGAAATCGAACTGGATCCCGGAGTTCAGCCAATCCATGAACGGCGAGGGCCCGCTCTCGGAAGCCCATTCGACGTGGCCCAGGAGCGCCGCCTGCGGCTCCGGCCGGCGCCTGTGCAGCGCGGCGTGCCGCTCGACGAGGTCGGCGCGCGGCCACGTGTCGTCCCCGATGAACAGGCACACCGCGCCGCGGGCGGCGGCGATGCCGCTGTTCCGCGCGGCCGCCGGGCCGCGCGAGCTCTGTTCGAGCAGCGAGACGGACAGGGGCGAGCGTTCCGCGAGCGACCGCAGCGTCGGGACGGTCGCATCGCTCGAGCCGTCGTCGACCACGAGCACCTCGAACGCGCAGGTGGTCTCTTGTACGGCGAGGCGCGCGAGCGTCTCCATGAGGATGTCTACACGGTCGCGCGTCGGGATGATGACGCTGAGCTCGACCATCTACGACGAGCCTGGCGGCGCGATGCCGAAGAGCCCGGCGAAGTCGGCGCGGGCCTTGTCGAGATCGTAGTCCGCGTGCGCGCGTCTCCACGCGTTGAGCGAGAGTCGCTCGCGCAGGGCGGCGTCGTCGCGCAGCCGGCTGAGCGCCTGCGCCACTGCCGCCGGATCCTGTGTCGAGACGACGAGGCCGCAGTCGTGGTGTCGGAAGTACTGCGCGACGAAGGACTCCGGCGGGGCATGAACGAGTATCGGCCGGGCTGCGGCAAGGTACTCCGCCATCTTCGCCGGCGCCGATGTCCTGATGACTTCGGGAAAGGGCGAGTGAAACGCGAGCGGCAGAAACAAGACGTCGGCGGCCTGCTGGACGGCTGGGATCTCCGTCGGACCGACGTACCCGTGATAGACGATCCGCTCGTCGCGCCCGCGGTCGCCCAGCTGCGCGCGCGCCATCGGCGTGTAGAGGTGTAGACGGGCGGGCTGCGTCTCGCGATCGAAGGCGTCCAGCAGTGCCCGGAACCCGTCGTAGTGCGCGTCGTAGACGGCGCCGGTGAAGACGACGTCCAGCGCGCGGCCCGTGAGGCGCTCGGTCGCGCCGGCCGGACCGTCGTAGACGGACAGATCGCACGCGTTGTGGATCACCGCCGCCCTGACGCCGTACCGGCGCTGGAGCGTGTCGCGAAGACCCTCGTTGGGGACGATGACCACCGCCGCGCGCTTCAGGATGAACGGCTCCAGCCGGCGCGCCACGAGTCCGCTGGGGCCGCGGTTGAACCACGCCGAGTAGTAGTCGAAGAAGTATGCGACGAAGTCGGCGCGTGCGAGCCGGCTGGCCAGGAACGCAGTCGGCAGGTCTCCCACTCGGTCGGGGCAGGCGACGGCCGCGGAGCATCGCTCGCGCTTGAGGATCGCGGCGATCCCCCGGGCGCGCCGGAGGACGTCCGCCAACCGGCGTGGAAGCGCACGCGCGCCGGGTGGCCGCGTCGGCGGCCCCTGGTCGTCGGGCGCCGGCAGCGCTCCCGAGGAGAGGCGATGGTACGTCGCCGGCAGCCGGTTGGCGGCGTGCATGTGTTGCTCGGCGCCGTAGTCGACTCGGGAGACGAGGCAGTACTCGGCGGGGTCCAGCGGGGCCAGCAGGCGGTACAGCATCCCGGCCTGCCCGGGACTGCGCGTGGACGGCGGGAGGTTCTCGGAGATGAAGGCGAACTTCATCGAGATGCGCTCACGCGCCGCCGCGGTGACCCGACGCGAGACCAAGCGACGCGTCTGGCGACCGCAGGGGCTCGTGGGCGCCCTCGTGGCGGCCGATCACGATCTTCGTCGCGGCGACGCTCACGTCCTCGACGAGGTACTCCGGCGGGACGCGCCAGCTGGGCCGTTGCTGGAGCACGACGCGGACGGCGCGGGAGATTGCCTCCGGCTCCGCCCCGCTGAGGATGTTGCTGCCGCACTCGAGCGTCTCGGGGCGCTCGGTCACGTCGCGGATGGTCACGTTGGGGACCCGGAAGATGCAGCACTCTTCCTGCACCGTGCCGCTGTCGCTCAGCACGCACAGGGCGGAGCGCTCGAGCGCGATGAAGTCGAAGAGCCCGAAGGGCTCGGGGAACCGCAGCAGCGCGCTCTCCGGGTCGAGCCCGAAGCCCGCCATCCTGTTGCGCGTCCGCGGGTGGGTGCTGACGACGATCGGAAGGCCGTGCTCGCGCTCGAGCATCGACAGGGCATCGATCAGCGCGCGCAGTCGCCCCTCGCCGTCGACGTTCTCCTCGCGGTGCATCGTGACGAGAAAGAAGCGCCGTGCCTCCAAGCCGAGGCGTGACAGCACGTCCGAACGACCGATCGCGTCCTCGTGGTGATGGATCACCTCGAGGATCGGGTTGCCGATGACGAAGATCCGGTCGCCGGCGATCCCCTCCCGGAGCAGGTTCGCCCGGCTGCGCTCGGTGTACGGCATCAGGATGTCGCTCGAGTGATCGATGACGCGCCGGTTGACCTCCTCGGGTACGCGGTCGTCGTAGCAGCGGTTGCCGGCCTCCATGTGAAAGACCGGGATCCCCATGCGCTTGGCGACGAGCGCCGACAGCGAGCTGTTGGTGTCGCCGAGCAGCAGCAGCCGGTCGGGCCGCTGCGCCGAGAGCACCTTCTCGGTCTCGACCAGGATCTTCGCGATCTGCGCTGCGAACGTCTCGCTGCGGACTGCGAGCACGTGGTCGGGCGCGCGAACCCCGAGCTGCTCGAAGAAGACGCCGGTGAGGCTGTGGTCGTAGTTCTGGCCGGTGTGCACGAGGACGTGCTCGCAGACGGCGTCCAGCTGCTCGATCACGCGGCTGAGGCGGATGATCTCGGGCCGCGTCCCGAGGATGGTCATCACCTTCATCGGGGCCTGCTCACCGCAGCATGTCTTCCTCGAGCACGAGCTCATGGTCTGGCAGGAGCTTGTGCCGGGCGAGGAAGGTGGCCACCTCTTCGGTCGACATGAGGTCGTCGCGAGAGCTGTACTCCCGCTCGAGGATCGGCCCGCCCGGCTCGACCGGGCGCAGCTCGGGCAGGCGCGGGAGGATGACGTAGTAGTCACCTCTGGGCACTGTCAGCTGCGCCTCCTCCTCGGAGACCAGAATCTCGTGGACCTTCTCGCCCGGCCGTATCCCCGTGACGATCGTCTCGATCGGACGCTCGCCGATCAGCGCCTGCGCGACGTCGACGACGCGCGCCGACGGCACCCGCGGGATGTAGGTCTCGCCCGGCTGGCCGTCGGCCAGAGCCGCGAGCACGGTGTCGACCGCTTCCTCGAGGCTGAGCAGGAAGCGCGTCATCTCGAAGTCCGTGATCGTGACCGGTCCGCCGAGTCGGATCTGGTGGTGAAAGAGCGGGATCACGGAGCCGCGGGAGGCGAGCACGTTGCCGTAGCGCGCGCAGACGAAGCGCGTATCCGGACACTCGAGGTTGCCCTCGATGAAGATCCGCTCCTGGATCGCCTTCGTCATCCCCATGACGTTGACCGGCTTGACGGCCTTGTCGGTGGAGATGCCGATGACCGTCTCCACCGGCAGCTTGCCGTCGCGGATCGCGCGCACGATGTTCTCGGGGCCGCCGATGTTCGTCTTCACCGCCTCCGACGGGAAGTACTCGCACGTCGGCACCTGCTTGAGGGCAGCGGCGTTGAAGACGATGTCCGCGTCGCGAAGGACCGAGCTCACGCTGGACGGATCTCGCACGTCGCCGATCCGGAAGCGCAGCAGGCGCTCGAAGTTGTGGTAGATGACCTCGTCGGTTGCCGTCTCCAGGCGTCCGTAGGACAACCGCATCGCGTGCTGCTTGGCCTCGTCGCGCGAGAACACGGTGATCGCCTCGGGAGTTCCCAGCGTTCCCGACAGCAGCCGGCGGACGAGCACGCTTCCCAGCGAACCGGTGCCGCCCGTGATGACGATGCGCTTGCCGTTCAGCATCCTGTCAGCTCCTCAGTCGTTCGTACGGCGTCGTGTCGGCCGCGAGCTGCGTGACCATCTCGTCCCATGAAGGGGCGCGCAGCCCTGTCTCCTGCTCGAACCTCGAACCGTCGAGGCTGCGGTCGCAGACCACCTCGTCATCGGCAACGATCTCCACGTTCGAACGGTATGCATCCTTCAGCATCCATAGCAGGTCGTGCTTGGAGATCGGCGCCGATGCCACGTGCCGAATCCCTGTCAGATCGCGGTGGTCGGAGACGATCGAGGCGAGGATCCCGGCGAGTGCCTCGGTGGTCAGGCCGCTGAAGATCGCCCGCCGGAATCCGCGAACCGTCCCCTGCTGCGCCAGAAACCACTCGAGCAGCCCGCTGGCACCGGCGAGCTCGCGCCCGACGATCGACGTGCGGACCGTGAGGCAGTCCTCGGCGTCGTCGACCTCGCCCAGCAGCTTGCTGCGCCCATACAGGTCGACGGGGTCGGGGATGTCGCTCTCGTCGTAACCGCCGGTGCGGCCGCTGAAGACACAGTCCGTGCTGACGTGGATCAGGCGCACGCCCTCCGCACGGCAGAGCGCCGCCAGGCGGTGGGGAAACAGCGAGTTGATCGAGATGCTCGGGATCGGGTCGCGCGCCTCGCGAACCTGCTTGACGATCCCGATGCAGTTCACGACAACCTGCGGCTGGGCGGAGGCGAGGGCGCGCTCGACCGTATCGAACGAGTCCGCAGCCACATCCAGGATCGTTCGCGCCGGATCGAGCAGCTCCAGCCGTGCTGCCGGATGCTCACTCGTGCGGAGGGTGGCGTAGGCCTCCACGCGCTGACTGAGCACCTGCCACAGCTTGTGACCGAGCATGCCCGACCCGCCGAGGACGAGGACGCGCCGCGCCGTCATGTCGTGGTGCCCGGTGAGCTGTCGGTCCGGCTCTCACTGCTCATCGCTGCGCCATCATCCCAAGCCGACACTGTCGGCGCGGCTCGAGAACCATCGGGATGAACGTCATCGCACGCTCGCTCCCGCGCGAACCGCACACTCTTCTCGCCGGCCTCGTGCAGCACCCGCCGGTACGCCTCGACCACGCGCGGCGCGACGACGGGGTAGTCGATGCGCTCGGCGGTGAGCCGCTCGTTGAGGCGGTCGGCCCGATCGACGAGCTTGTCGTCGGACAGCGCGCGACGCAGCGCGCGCTCGACGTCGTCGGGGTCCTCGGGATCGACGAGCAGACCGTTTTCGCCGTCTGTCACCCATTCTTGCGTCGAGATCGTGTCGGACTGGATGGGGAGCGCGCCCATGATCATCGCTTCGAGCATGGTGTTCGGCGTCCCGTCGCTGATGTTCACGGCGACGGCGATCCGCGCGCGTCCCATGAGCGCCACGATCTCGCCGGGCGCGCTCTCCGGAAGGACCGACAGCCGCAGCCCCGTCGTCCTCGCGATGCGCTCGGCGGCGTGACGGACGTTCTCCTCGGCCGAGTAGATGACGACCTCGTACTCCGCGAGCTCGGCGCCGAGCCGGCCGATGGCCTCCAGGGCCACGAGCGCGCGCCCCACCCAATGGTCATCGTGCTGGCCCTTGAGCGCGATGACGCGCCGCGTCGACGCCGGCGCCGGGCTGCGCAGCCGCCGCATCCCCTCGACGTGGAAGCCCCCCGGGCCCGGAAAGATCCCGAGGAAGGTGCCGCGAAAGCCAAGCTCGGAGGCGAGCTGCCGGTCGCGCTCGCAGTCGGTGATGAGGTAGTCGCACGCCGCCAGCACTGCCTGGATGCGCTCCGTGTGCTCGGCTTGCGGGCCGAAGTAGAACAGATCGCTGCCCCAGCACGAGTACATCCAGGGCGGGAAGCGATGGCCGCCGAGCAGACGGCGGCTCTCCAGCGTCAGGTAGCCGCCGTGCTGCATCTCCAGGGAGTGCACGAGGTCCGGGCGAAGCGACGAGATCAGGCGCGCAAGCCTTGCCGCCCGGTTCGCCCGCGGCACGCGTTCCAGGACCCACTCAAGGCGCGCCCAGCCCCTCGACAGTGGCCACGGGACGCCGCGCTGACGCACGCTGCGGTCGAGCTCGGGCCGCCAGCGGCGCGCAGCCGGGTAGACGGTGACGTGGCGCAGGTCGACGTGCGCGGGGCGCGCCGACACGGGGAAGAGGTGCACGTCCCATCCCTGGTCGGTGAGCTGGCCGATCCACCGTGCCGTGTGGACGCTGTTCGCCATCGCGACGAGCAGGATGCGCGGCGCTCCGCCGCCGCCTCTCACGCCGTGCACCGGTCCACCGCTCCCAGGTGCAGCAGCTCGCCGAACCTCGCACGCGCCACGTCGATGCCGAAGTCGCTCCGCGCGCGCTTCTGGGCGTTGCGGATCAGCCGTGCACGCAGCGCAGCGTCGTCGCAGAGCGCCTCGATCGCCTCGGCCACGCGGCTCGGGTCGGGCTCGTCGACCACGATCGCGCAGTCATGACGGCGACAGTACTCCGACACGAAGGCATCGGCGGGGGCGTGGACGAGGATCGGGCCGCCGGCGGCGAGATACTCGCCGAACTTCATCGGGGCGGAGGTGCGAATGACCTCCGGGTACTGCGATCGGAACGCGAGCGGGAGGAACAGGATGTCGGCGCCCTCCTGGACGGCGGCGATCTCCTGCGCGGAGGCGTGCCCGTGAACCGTCAGTCGGCCCTCCAGCCCGCGGGTCCGCAGCTCCTCCTCCGGCTGACCGCCGTAGACGTGCAGCGCGGCCGATCGCGCCGGCAGCCGGTCGAGCGCCGCGAGCAGGTTCTGGACGGCATCGAGCTGCGCCTCGTAGATCGTCCCGGTGTAGACGATCCGCGTGTGCGGGGCCGGGGGGCGGTGCGGACGGTCGGCGAGGGCGTAGAGCGACAGGTCCGCGGGGTGGTGGATCACGGCCGGTGCGACGCCATAGCGGTCCGCGAGAGCATCGGCCAGCGTGTCGGTACCGCAGATCACGCGGGTGGCCCCCCGGACCACGATTCGCTCGAGGTGCGGCGAGAGCCTTCGCCGTGCCGGCTCGTAGGCCTCGCGGTGCGAGTAGTAGTCGCACATGTAGACGTACAGCCGGAGGCGGAGCAGCCGGCTGGCCAGATAGGCGGCGGGAAGATCGTGGAAGTCGCCGGTGAACACCACGATCGCGCGACACTGCTCGCGCCGCGCCACGCGCGCGATCTGGACGGCGCGGCGGGCGATGCCGGTCGCTGCGCCGGCGACCGCGGATGCGTTGAACAGCCACTTGTTGCGGTGCAGGTAGCGGATGCGCACCGCCGGCAGCCGGTAGCACGTCGTGTCGAGCTTCTGGATGTGGTCGCCGGCGTAGATGCCCTGGTCGGAGGTCAGCAGGCAGTAGGCGCGCGGGTCCAGGCCCGTGACCAGACGCCGGATCAGCACGGCCTGCCCCGACCATGACGGCGGCACGACCTCTGAGACGAGCGCGAACTCGACGGGCGGGGGCGGGTACGAGCCGAGCGAGCTCATGGCACGCGCGCGGCTCGCGACCGCGCCGTCGCGTCCAGCAGGTCGTCGAGTCTCTCGCGCATCGCCGCGGGCGTCCAGCGCGCGCGCGCCACCTCGCGGGAGCTCGTCGAGAGGCGCTCCCAGAGCGCCGGGTCGCGGTACAACGCGACGATCCCGGCAGCGAACGCCTCGGCTCCATCGCAGATCAGGGCGTGCTGCCCGTCGATCAGGTCCATGCCCTCGGCGCCGATCGTCGTCGTGACGAGCGGAAGGCCGTGGGCCATCGCGTGCACGTTCTTGCCCTTCATCCCCGCGCCGTAGCGGACGGGCGACACGAACACGCGGGCGTGCCGGAGATGGTGCTCGACGTCGGGCACGTGGCCGGTCACCACGACCGACGCCGACTGCAGCGCGCGGATCTCCTCCGGCGGATGCTGGCCGATCACCCACAGGCGAGCGTCGATCTCGTCGCTGACCAGCGGAAGCACCTCGCGTGCGAAGTACTTCACGGCATCGACGTTCGGGTCGTGGAGGAAGCCGCCGATGAACAGCAGGTCGCGCGTGGCGTCGTAGGGCAGCCGCGGGCTCGGGTCCGGCTCGTAGACGACCGGCAGCACGACGGTGCGTGCCGTGGGGACGAGCGAGCGCACGATCTGCGCCTCCGTCTCGGTGACCGTTGCGGTGAGGTCGCTGCGTTGGATGCACTCGAGCTCTTTGGCGTGCCAGTAGTCGCGCTCGCTCGGGCCGCCCACGACCTCGGCCTTGCGTCCCTGGCGCAGGAAGTGCAGATCGATGCTGTCGTAGACGATGGTGGCCCCGGGGAAGGCGCGGCGCGACGCGTCGATGACCGAAGCCGCCGCGTCCGCGCCGCTCAGGAGGACGAGGTCGTACACCCCGCCGCGCGCGGCCGCGAACTCCGCGAACGACGCGGCGCTCAGCTCCAGCTCGATCCCGAGCCGCTCGAGCTGCTTGGCGTAGGGGTCGCGTCGAACGCGCTGGTGCGTGGTGAACAGCGTTACATGGCAGCCCAGCGATCGCAGGAGGCGCAGGATCCACGTCAGCCTCAGATGACCCGCGCCACGATCGTGGGCCGGTATCACGACATCGACGACGAGTACGCGCGGCGCGGAGGTGCGGCGCATCTGCGCCCGCGCCCACCCCTGCCTCAGGCGCGTCTCGGCGCGCGCCACGTTCGTACGCACAGCCGCCTGCAGCGGCGCGGCGCGGGTCATGGGTCCAGACGCTCCCATCGCGACCTGCTCAGGACGGGGCCGAACACCGGTCGATAGGCCTCGCCGGTGCCGTAGCTGTTCTGCCAGATCACCTCGAACTCGGCGACGTTCTCCAGGCCGTCGAGCTCGCCGTGGTATCGGTCCTGCACGCTGACGCTCACGAGATAGCGCCCGCTGCCGAGGCGAAGCTCGGGGATCCGGCAGCGGATCCGGGAGAGGCCGGTGATCGGTTCGAGCCCCTCGGGTTCGAAGAACGACGCCACGGTGAAGATGCGCCGCCCGAAATGATCGGAGATGCCCAGCCCGACGACCGGCTCTCGCAGTGTGTGCGCTGGCTCGACGAGGATCTCGGCGACCATCGCGTCGTACGGTCCGTACCTCGTCGTCGTACTCCCGTCGTCGGTGCAGAGCGTGAGTCGGCGGATCACCGGCGTGTGATGGCCGGCGCGGGTGGGATGAGCCCACAGATCGAATTCTCCGGTTTCGGACGTCGCGGCATCGCTCAGATAGGCGCCGATGACGTCCTGCGTGGGCCCGAACGCCTGGACCTGACCGGCCTTGAGCAGGAGGACGCGCTGGCAGAGCTGCTGGATCGAGTCGATCTGATGGCTGACGAACAGAACCGTTCGCTGCTGACGGGCGACTTCTTCGATCTTGCCGAGGCATTTGCGCTGAAACCCGATGTCGCCGACCGAGAGCACCTCGTCGACGAGCAGGACCTCGGGCTCGAGATGGGCGGCCACCGCGAAGGCCAGTCGCACGTACATGCCGCTCGAGTAGCGCTTCACCGGGGTGTCGATGAAGGCGTCGATCTCGGCGAACTCGACGATCTCGGCGAACTTGCGCTGCAGCTCGCGCCTTTGCATGCCGAGAATGGCGCCGTTGAGGGATATGTTCTCGCGGCCGGTCAGCTCCGGATGGAACCCCGTGCCGACCTCGAGCAGGCTGCCGACGCGGCCACGGATCTCGGCGCGTCCTGCCGTCGGGTAGGTGATCCGCGACAGCAGCTTCAGCAGCGTCGACTTGCCGGCTCCGTTGCGGCCGATGATGCCGACCACCTCGCCCTCCTGCACGTCGAACGACACGTCGCGCAGCGCCCAGAAGTCCGTTGCCGGCCGCTCTTCCGAGCGGCGGGCCGCACGCCCGGCCGCACCTCCGATCCACCGGCGCTGGCGCCGCTCGCCGAGTTGATAGCGCTTGCTGAGACCCGATGCGCTCACGACCGTCGTCGACATGGCTACACCACGTCCGCGAAGTCACGCTCTGCGCGCCGGAAGTAGATGAGCCCGGCCATCGTGAGCACCGTGATCACCACCAGCGCGCTCGGCAGCGACTGCGGAGCGCTACCGCCGGTGATCGCCCACCGGAAGCTCTCGACGACGCCGACCATCGGGTTGAGGTCATAGAGCCAGCGCCAGCTTGCCGGCACGAGCGTCGCGGCGTACGCGATCGGCGTTGCGAACAGCCAGATCTGTGTCATGAACGGAACGATCGCCTGGACATCGCGATAGCGCACGTTGAGCGCCGACAGCAGCAGGCCGATCCCGGTCGCGGCCATCACCACGAGCGCGACCAGCAGCGGCAGCAACAGCGCGGCAGCCGACAGCCCGATCCCGTAGTAGACGAGCACGCCGCTGAGCACCAGGAGCGTGAAGAACATGTCGATCGACGCTGTCAGGACGGCCGCCAGCGGGATCAGAATGCGCGGGAAGTAGACCTTCGTCAGCAGGTGCTCGTTCGCTACGAGGCTCAGGCTCGAGCGTGACACCGCGCTGGCGAAGAACTGCCAGGGAACGAGCGCCGCGAGCACGAACGCCGGGTACGGCAGCCCGGCCGACGGCGCGGAGAGAAAGCGGCTGAAGACGATCGTGAACATCACCGCGAGTACGACCGGCTGCAGCGCAACCCATACGACGCCGAGAGCGGTCTGCTTGTAGCGCAGCTTCACATCGCGCCACACCAGGAAGTACAGGAGCTCCCGGTACGCCCACATCTCGCGCAGCGGAAAGAAGACCCAGCCGCGCGGAGGCTCGATGATGGTGCTCGACCGCACATCGGCCGCGCCGGCAGATGAGGCGTCCGGTCCCAGTCGTCGCCTCACCGACTGGGCTCGCTTGGCCAGCTTGGCCGAGTTCAGTGGGGGAAGTCCTTCAAACCGGCGACGGCCTCTCGCCCGCCCCTGCCGTCCCGCCAATGAGATCCGTCTCGTCCATCGCCGCACGAGTCTGGCGAACGCCGTGAGAATTGTCCAGCGTGCGGCTCGCCTCGGCAGCCGCTGCGATACTGCGTCACGAATGCGAGCCGCCATCAGCGAACGGGCACGCACATACCGATCTCGGTACGAGCAGTTCGGCCTTCGCTATGCAGCGCTCGCGCCGATGCGATCGCTGGCGCACCGCGCGGCGCGGCTGCTCGGCGAGACATCGGACAGCATCGAGGCGCAGCTGCTGAAGATCGAGGGCGCGCAGGGCGTCCTGGGGCCGGCGCACCGAGCGTACTCGGGCCACTCGCCCGGCGAGAACCGCGCCATCTGGACCGCCTGGGACTGGTCCCGCGGAGGTGACGAGTGGAACGACACCAGCGAGCCGGAGCAGTGGAAGGCGACGCTGATCGACGAGGTCCTGCTGCCCAGCCGCGGCGATGCCCGCGCGATCCTCGAGATCGGCCCGGGCGGCGGCCGCTGGAGCGAGATTCTGCAACCGCACGCTGAGCGCCTGGTGCTGGTGGACGTCACCGAGCGCGCGCTCGAGCTGTGCAGGGAGCGGCTCGGCGACGCGGCCAACGTCGAATACGTCCTGAGCGACGGTGCGGCGTTTCCCCAGGTGGAGCAGGACTCGATCGACTGGGTCTGGTCGTTCGACGTGTTCGTCCACATCGCTCCGCTCGACGTGGCCTCGTACATCGGCGAGATCGCGCGCGTCCTGCGGCCGGGCGGCACCGCGGTGATCCACCATTCCGGCGCTCTGCAACGCTTCCCCGGCTGGCGCAGCCCGATGACCGCCGTTCTGTTCGCGACGCTTGCGCGGGAGCAGGGCCTGGAGGTCGCCCGGCAGTTCGACTCGTGGAGCAACGGTCGTTTCGGCGTCCGCACGAACGACGACGTCATCACCGTGCTGCGGTGCCCCGGCGCGTAGGAGTCGCGCCGAAGGACGTGACCCGGAGCAGGTCTCGGCTACGACGAGCGCTCGTGCCGGGGCAACCGCCCGGAACGGCCGATTCGGCTGTCGCGGTGGCACCTCTGTGGGCGCGGGCCTATCGCGGCTATCTGGGGGTGCGAGACCATCCGGGCAAGCGCAGGGTCCTGCGTGCGTTGCACGCGCGCGGGCTGCGCTCACGCGTGCCGTTCGCGTGCACGATGCGCAACGGTGCCTGGCTGGCGATCCGGCCGGAGGAGGGACTGGTCGTCAACGAGAGCGTCGGCTGGACGTGCTTCAGGGAGCGCCGCTGGGACCCGCACGTGGAAGCCTGCATCCGCGCGGTGCTGCGACCGGGGCAGACGGCGGTGGACGTCGGCGCGAACCTCGGATATTTCACGGCGGTGCTGGCCCAGTGCGTCGGGCCCGCGGGGCGGGTCTGGTCGTTCGAGCCGGTGCCCGAGACGTATGAGCTCTTGACGCTCTGCAAGTCGCTCAACGGCTACGCGCACGTGACGCCGATGGACGTCGCGCTCGGGACCGCCAACGGCTCGATCGAGATCACCTATGACCGCAGGCATTCCGGCATCGCCACCATGCATCCCGACCAGGTCGCGGGCGAGACGCAGCGAGTGCAGCTGCGATCCCTCGACACCCTGATCGCCAGCGGCGAGGTGGGACGGCGGCCCGACCTGCTCAAGGTGGACGTCGAGGGGCACGAGCTCGACGTGCTGCGCGGCGCTCGCCAGACGATCGCCGAAGCGACGCCGACGATCGTGTTCGAGCTCAACGAGCGCGCCGCCCGCGCCGCCGGCTGGACGCTGGCGGAGCTGGCCGACCTCCTGCTCTCGCTGGGTGACTACGGCTTCTTTCTCATCGGCGACGGGGGAACGCGGCCGCTCGATCCATTCAGCTTCCGGCTCGAGCGCAACGAGGCCCTCGACCCTCACGTCGACGTGCTGGCGCAGCCGGTCCGCGCAGCTCGCTAGTCCGCCCGCCCCAGCCAGGGACGCTCGCCGTCCTGCCAGAGCCGCTCGAGCACGCGCTTGTCGTTGAGGGTGTCCATGCACCGCCAGAAGCCCTCGTGGCGATAGCCGACGAGCTGTCCGTCGGAGGCCAGCCGTTCGAGCGCGTCGACCTCGAGGCTCGTGCTGTCCGCCTCCAGGTAGTCGAAGAGGGCGGGCTCGAAGACCATGAAGCCGCCGTTGATCCATTCCTCGCCCGTGGGCGCCTTCTCCCGGAACCGCGTGATCTCGTCGCCGTCGAAGACCAGCGCACCGAAGCGTGCCGGCGGACGCACCGCGGTGATCGTCGCGATGCGTTTGTGCGCTCGATGAAATCGCAGCAGCGCGCCGAGATCGACGTCGGCGAGGCCGTCACCGTAAGTGAGCATGAACGTCTCGCCGTCGAGCCACGGCTGCAGGCGCTTGACGCGGCCGCCGGTGTTCGTGGACTCCCCGGTGTCGCGGAGCTGGACGAGCCAGTGCTCCGCCTCCGGCTCCTCGGCTTGCACGGTGCCGGAGGCCAGGTCGACGATCATGCTGCCGCGCAGGTCGCGGTAGGTCCGGAAGTAGCTCTTGATCGCATCGCCCTTGTAACCGAGCGCCACGACGAACTCGTTCAGGCCGTACTGCTCGTAGCGCTTCATGATGTGCCAGAGCAAGGGCCGGCCGCCGATCTCGATCATCGGCTTCGGCCGCAGGTCGGTCTCCTCTGCGAAGCGCGTTCCCATGCCCCCAGCCAGGATGACCGTCCGCATGCGACGACCCTAGTCAATCGGCCGGAGCCCCACCTTGCGGCGGCTGTTCGCCTCGTGGTGGCACGCGACCCTCTAGCATCGGCCGCTGACATGGCGCCGCTCGTGGATCCCGGGTTCTGGCGCGACCGCGCGGTGCTCGTGACGGGTCATACCGGCTTCAAGGGGACCTGGCTTTCACTCTGGCTGCAGGCGCTCGGCGCGCGCGTCGTCGGATTGGCGCGCGGGGTGCCCTCGTCGCCGTCGCTCTACGAGCTCACGCGCACCGGCGGCAGCGTCACCGAGGTGTCCGCCGACATTCGCGATCCCGCGGCGGTACGTGCGGCGTTCACGCGCCACGAACCCGACGTCGTCATCCATCTGGCTGCGCAACCGCTCGTACGCCGGTCGTTCGCCGATCCACGAGGAACGTATGAGACCAACGTCATGGGCACCGTCAACGTGCTCGAGGCGGTGCGCGCGACGCCCTCCGCTCGGGTCGTCGTCAACGTCACGTCGGACAAGTGCTACGACAATCGAGCGGGAGCGGAGCGCGCTCCCGGTCACCGGAGCGAGGCGATGCCGCGACCGTTCGTCGAGACGGACGCCATGGGCGGCCACGACCCGTATTCGAGCTCCAAGGCCTGCGCCGAGCTGGTCGTGGACGCATATCTGCGGTCGTTCTTCGAGCCGGCGCCCGACGGGCCACGGCTGGGGTCGGGGCGGGCGGGCAACGTCATCGGGGGTGGCGACTGGGGCGAGGACCGTCTCATGCCCGACATCATGCGCGGCGCGATGGCGGGCGATCGCATCGCCCTGCGCAATCCGGAGGCGGTCCGGCCGTGGCAGCACGTCCTCAACCCACTGGCGGGCTACCTGCGCCTCGCACAGGCGTTGTACGACGCGCCCGAGCTACAGGGCGGCTGGAACTTCGGTCCGGCATACGAGGACGCGCGTCCGGTGCGGTGGATCGCCGAGCGCCTCACGGAACTGTGGCCGGACGAGATCCGATGGGAGCTCGACGAGGGGCCGCACCCGCACGAGGCGCACTTCCTGTCTCTGGATTCGAGCAAGGCGCGAGAAGGGCTGGGTTGGACGCCCACCTGGTCCCTCGACGAGGCCCTCGAAAGCATCGTCGCGTGGTACCTCGCGCTGCGCAACGGCGAAGACATGCGCGCTGTAACCGTCCGGCAGATCGAAGCGTTCGAGGCTGCTGCGCCGGCGCGGTGATGGCCGCCGGCGAAACGGCGGTCGCGCCTGTCGCACCGGCTGAGCCGATGTCTGCGATCGCGCGCGGCCTCAGCCATGCGTCCGCGTGGCATCGGGCTCGTTACAGCGGGTCACGGTGCGGCCCCGATACGCCTGCATGCTCGCTATCCCGCTTCGCGCGACGGGGGCGCACGTGCTTGCGCGTCTCCCTCTGCTCTTCAAGAGAAGACGCCGCGTGCCCCCGGTCATCGCACTCGTCGCCGGATCGATCCTGTCGCTCGCCGGCACGGGCGTCGCCTCTGCGGCCGGCTGCTACTCGCAGACGGGCTGCACCGAAACCGCGCGCAGCGCCAAGAACTTCACGTCGAGCGTCGGTATCAACACGCACCTGGGCTACAGCCAGAGCATCTACTGGCAGAACTGGCCGATGGTGCGCGACCGCCTGCTCGAGCTCGGCGTGTCGCACATCCGCGACGGGACGTTCCCGGCCAGCTATCCGGACGTCATCGGACCGACCGTCGCCGCCCGCTACAACGAGTTGGGCGCGAACGGGATCAAGGGAAACCTGCTCGTCGGACACGAGCAGGCGATGACGCCCACGACCCTGGCGCAGCGCCTCGCGTGGGTGCGCGACAACGTGGCGGCCTTCACGATGTCGATCGAGGGCAGCAACGAGTTCGACACGCAGGGCGGCGACCCCGGCCGCATCGCGTCGCTTCGCGCCATGCAGTGCGAGATCCACCAGCGCGTCAACGCCGACCCGGTGCTCGCCTCCAAGCCGGTCATCGGCCCGAGCTCCGGCAACTTCCACTCCGACGACATCTGGTACGGCGAGATCGGTGACCTGAGCGCCTGCCTGGACAAGGGCAACCTGCACCCGTACAGCGGCGCCGATCCGCCGCATCGGCGCCTCAGCAGGGATCTGTCGATCGCGATGAGCTGGGGACGGACGACCTTCGGCGACAAGCCGTTGTGGGCGACGGAGTCCGGCTACATCAACGTGCCTGGATCTGCGGGTGTGTCGGAGACCGCCGCCGGCACGTACATCCCGCGCGCGATGCTGGAGAACTTCCGCCGCGGGATCGAGCGCACCCAGTCCTACGAGCTCGTCGATCTGCAGACGGGCTCCGACCAGGGCATCGACAACTACGGGCTGCTGCGCACGGACGGCACCCGCAAGCCTGCCTTCTCGGCGCTTCGCAACCTGCTTTCGATCGTCAGTGACTCGGCAGCCGCGTCGGGGTCGCTGGGGTTCGGGATCGTGTGCACCGCGAACTGCCGCGACGGCGACCCCAACGCCTATCCGACGCAGGACGGGCCGATCCGCCACGTCCTGCTCAAGCACTCCACCGGCGCCTATTTCCTGGCTGTCTGGTCGGAGTCGCAGGTCTGGGACGCGGCCGCCGGAGCCGACACACCGAAGGCGCCCCAGAGCTTCCGCCTTCACCTGCATCAGGCGCCCGCGAAGGTCGAGATCTTCGATCCGCACAGGAGCCGCGCGGCGCTGAGCACCGATACGTCCGGCAGTCAGATCGTGAGCACGGCGGCGCCGGATTCGGTGCGGCTCATCAAGATCACGCCTGCGGCGGCGCCCGCACCTTCGGCCGAGCCGCTGCCCGTGCTCGCCCCGGTGCCCCCGATCGAGCTTGCGCCCGCGGTCGGGCTCGTGCCCCCGGCTGCGCCCGCACCTTCGGTCGCGGTGACGCCTCTCGCCCCACCTGCCGCAGACGACGCCGCGCCACCAGCGCCTGCGACCGCGTGCATCCGCCCGAAGGCCGTGGCGCGCATCGCCTTCAGCAAGGCGAGACACCGCAACGTCCGCGCGCACTACATGCGCGCGGTGCGCAGAGGCTGGCCGCGCACGCTGGTCGTCAACCGCAGGTCAGCGCAGCGGCGAAGCGCGAGGCTGTTGAAGAACAGCCGCAGCGTCAAGGGGCGCTCCCCCGTCGCCTATCCACCGGCTGTCGGCCGCGGGCGCGGCGGGCGCGGCCTCACGCGCGGCAAGGCGCCGGCGGGGTGGCGCGCTCACGTCGCGTACCTCCCGTCGCGCGAACGTCGGTCACACGACGCGATCTTGAAGGCGAAGCTCACCCGCTTCTGCGACGGCACCCGCTTTCGCTACATCTTCAGGTAGCGCCATCCTCGCGCTCATCCGCCACCGTTGGCGACCTTCCTGATCACTTCAGAAGCTCGCGGTCGATCAGGTCCAGGATCTCGGCGTCGAGCGTCGAGTCGAACTTCCGCGCCAGGAGCTTCGGGGAGCGCCTGAGCGTCTCGAGGTCCGCCGCGCCGAAGATCGCGGGAAGCGGTTCGCGCGTCCAGTCGACGTGCCTGAGCTCGTCGTTCACGACGGCGTCGCGCAGCGGCGAGTTCATCACGATCGTATGGAAGAAGATCTCGTCGGGGATGTCGACGTGCTTGAAGAACCGGTAGAAGGCCGGCTGCTCGACCACGAATCGCCGGACGTAGTCGACCGCCTCGCGCGACAGCCACCAGTACGACGAGCCGCCGTACGGCACCAGCCGCTGCGGGAACCGCCTGCGGATCGGCAGGCTGAGGTGCCAGCCGCGCGGTACGCCGACACGACGCGAGTGCCAGTCGGTGATGCGCTTCATCCCATCCTCCAAGCCTCCCGGCAGCCGGTCGTAGGCCATGAACGACCTTCCGCCGCTGTCGGCCAGCGTGCGCTCGATGACCGACACCGGCTTGATCGGGTAGTCCTGGCCCGTCAGCAGCGCGACGTAGTCGAACTGCGCCGAGCTCGCGTGCAGTTCGTCGAGCGCCTCCATCGTTGCGCGGACGTGGCCGAAGCCGCCCCAGTAGAGCTTGTGTCGCCGGAGGAAGACGACGTTGTCGAGCTCTGCCAGCGCTGCACGGGCCGTGTGGAGGACGGCGTCGTCGGAGCGGCGATTGATGTGGATGAGAAACAGCGCGTTCGGCGTGTTCAGCCGCCGGACGAGGCGGACGAGCTGCTCGGGCAGCTGGTGGGCGAGGATGACGTACGCGACCCGCGCGACAGGCTCAGGCACGCGTCGAGACTACATGCGGGAGGGGCTTCGACCCTGTCGAACGCGTGTTCGCCCGCCTACAATGAGCGGGTGGCCAAGCACGACCGCATCATCGTCTCCGGCGCGCGGGAGCACAACCTCAAGGACATCAGCGTCTCGATCCCGCGCGATGCGCTCGTCGTCATCACCGGCCTGTCGGGTTCGGGGAAGTCGTCGCTGGCGTTCGACACGATCTACGCCGAGGGCCAGCGCCGCTACGTCGAGTCGCTGAGCGCCTACGCGCGCCAGTTCCTCGGCCAGATGGACAAGCCCGACGTGGACTCGATCGAGGGCCTGTCGCCGGCGATCTCGATCGACCAGAAGACGACGTCGCGCAACCCGAGGTCGACGGTCGGCACCGTCACGGAGATCTACGACTACCTGCGCCTGCTGTGGTCGCGCATCGGCCGGCCGCACTGCCACGTCTGCGGCGCGCCGATCGAGGGCCAGTCCGTCGAGCAGATCGTCGACCAGGTCATGGAGTTCGAGGAGGGCACGCGCTTCATGGTGCTCGCGCCGATCGTGCGCGGGCGCAAGGGCGAGTACGGCAAGCTGCTCGACGAGCTACGCGCCGACGGCTACACGCGGGCGAAGATCGACGGCGAGCTGCGGATGCTCGACGACCCGATCGAGCTCGACAAGAAGTTCAAGCACGACATCTCGGTCGTCGTGGACCGCCTGATCATGCGCCACGACGTGCGCAAGCGCCTGGCCGACTCCGTCGAGACGGCCTCCGGCCTCGCCGACGCGATCGTCGAGGTCGAGCTCATACCGCGCGAGGGCGACGGCCAGACGCTGACGTTCTCGGAGCGCTTCGCCTGCCTGAAGTGCGGCACCTCGATGCCCGAGCTCGAGCCGCGGATGTTCTCCTTCAACTCGCCGCACGGCGCCTGCGAGCGCTGCACCGGCCTCGGCTCACAGCGCGAGATCGACCCCGAGCTGATCGTGCCGGACCCGGCGCTGTCGATCGGCGAGGGCGCACTCGCGCCGTGGGCCAACAGCACGTCGAACTACTACGAGCAGATCACCGAGGCGATCGCCGAGCGCTACGGCGTCGACCTCGAGGCGCCGTGGAGCGAGCTGTCGGAGGACGCGCGCGAGCTCTTTCTCTCCGGCACGAACGGCAACCCGGTGCAGGTCACCTACCGCAACCGCTACGGCCGGCAGCGCTCCTACCAGACGCGCTTCGAGGGGATCATCCCCAACCTCGAGCGCCGCTACCGCGAGACCGATTCGGAGTTCTCGCGCGAGAAGATCGAGGAGTACATGAGCGTGCGCCCCTGCCCCGCGTGCGGCGGAGCGCGGCTGCGGCCAGAGTCGCGCGCGGTGCTCGTGGCGGGGATGCCGATCCAGGAGTTCACCGGGCTGAGCGTGCGGGCAGCGCTGAAGTGGCTGGCGGAGGTGGAGTTCACCGACACCGAGCGCCACATCGCGCGCCTCATCCTGCGCGAGATCGAGGAGCGCCTGAACTTCCTCGAGAACGTCGGCATCGGCTACCTGTCGATGGAGCGCGCCGCGGCGACGCTGAGCGGCGGCGAGGCGCAGCGCATCCGCCTCGCCACGCAGATCGGCTCGTCGCTCGTCGGCGTCCTCTACATCCTCGACGAGCCGTCGATCGGCCTGCACCAGCGCGACAACGCGAAGCTCATCCGCACGCTCGAGCGCCTGCGCGACCTCGGCAACACGGTCATCGTCGTCGAGCACGACGAGCAGACGATGCGCGCCGCCGACCACGTCATCGACATCGGCCCTGGAGCGGGCGAGCACGGCGGCGAGATCGTCGCGCAGGGCACGGCGGCCGACATCGAGGCGGTGCCGGAGTCGCTCACCGGGCAGTTCCTGGCCCGCACGCGCGTCATCGAGATCCCGGCCAAGCGCCGCACGCCGTCGGGCTACGTCGAGATCCGGGGGGCGGCGGCGAACAACCTGAAGTCCGTCGACGTCAAGGTCCCGCTCGGCGTGCTGACGGCCGTGACGGGCGTCAGCGGGTCGGGCAAGTCGACGCTCGTCAACGAGGTGCTCTTCAAGGCGGTCGGCAACCGGCTGCATCGCACGCGCACGCGGCCGGGGCGCCACACCGCGATCCTCGGCCTCAACCAGCTCGACAAGATCATCCAGGTCGACCAGTCGCCGATCGGGCGCACCCCGCGTTCGAACCCGGCCACCTACACCGGTCTGTTCGACGTCATCCGCGACCTGTTCTCCAAGACGCAGGAGGCGAAGGTCCGCGGCTACAAGCCCGGCCGCTTCTCGTTCAACGTCAAGGGCGGGCGCTGCGAGGTTTGCCGCGGCGACGGCCAGATCAAGATCGAGATGCACTTCCTGCCCGACGTGTACGTGCCGTGCCAGCAGTGCCACGGCAAGCGCTACAACCGCGAGACGCTCGACGTCCACTTCAAGGCCAAGACGATCGCCGACGTGCTGGACATGCCCGTCGAGGAGGCGCTCGAGTTCTTCCAGCACATCCCGAAGATCCGCCGCCGCCTCGAGACGCTGGCGGCCGTCGGGCTGGGCTACATTCGCCTCGGTCAGCCGGCGACGACGCTGTCCGGCGGCGAGGCGCAGCGCGTCAAGCTCGCGACGGAGCTCTCGAAGGTCGCGACGGGGCGCACGCTCTACATCCTCGACGAGCCGACGACGGGCCTGCACTTCGCCGACGTCCAGCGCCTGCTGGAGGTGCTGCACCGGCTCGTCGACCAGGGCAACAGCGTGGTCGTCATCGAGCACAACCTCGACGTCATCAAGACCGCCGACCGGCTGATCGACATGGGTCCCGAGGGTGGGGAGGAGGGCGGTGAGGTCATCGCGGCCGGCACCCCCGAGGCGGTCGGCGGGACGCCGGGCTCCTACACGGGCGCGTTCCTCGTCGAGGCGGGCGTCGTGGCGGCGGCGCCGACGGCCAAGCGCGGGCGCGGGCGGACTGCTCGCAAGGAGGCGGCTGCGGCGTAGCGTCGATGCTGCCGTTCGGCAACCGCCACGTGCCATAGCCTCCCGGGCGGATGGACGACCTCGCGCGCCAGGGCAGGCTCTGGCTTCAGAAGTGGCGCTGGTATCAGCGCAACGTTCTGCCGTGGAACCGCGCCCGCATCCACTGGGAGCTCATGCGCCGCGAGGCGTTCGCGCGCTGGCCGCTGCACGGCAACGTCCTGGAGGCGCTACGCGACGGGCGCCTGCAGGTCGGTGCGCACACGCTGTTCGAACCGGACGTCTGGATCACGATCGGCGACGAGGCGACCGTCCGGATCGGCGAGGGGACGTTCCTGAACATCGCGGTGATGGTCGCCGCGCACGATCGCGTCGAGATCGGGTCGCACTGCATGCTCGCCAACGGCTGCTTCGTGACCGACGCCAACCACCGCATCGACGATCCCGACCGGCCCGTGACGTGGCAGGGCTTCACGTCGAAGGGCCCGACGCGCATCGGCGACAACGTCTGGCTCGGCACCAACGTCGTCGTGACGAGCGGGGTGACCATCGGCGAACGCTGCGTGATCGGCGCCAACAGCGTCGTCACGCAGGACATAGCGCCGTTCTCGATCG
>DASYVZ010000013.1:0-4833 GCA_035936515.1 Solirubrobacteraceae bacterium
GTCCACCACAGAGCCCGCGTCGTCCGGGCCGCGATGAACCAGCGCCGCGCTCATCGCCGCCAGCGGCGCCGCGTCGACCGCGCCGCCGTCCAAGGCGGCGAGCCCGCAGATGCCGCACACGCGTCAGCCCTCCGGCAGCGCCGTGCGCGTGACCTCGGCCCGCATCCGCGCCAGCAGGCGCGCGACCGTGGCGACCACGATGCGCAGGTACAGGCGCACGGAGCGGTCGGCGAGGTACTCGAGGTCGTGCGCGAGCTTCTCCGCCCAGGTCGTGTCGCGGCGCATGCGCAGCTGCGCGAAGCCGGTCAGGCCGGGGCGCACGACGAGGCGCTGCCAGTACTGGGGGATGTCGACGACGAGCTCCTCGAAGAACACCGGCCGGATCGGTCGCGGCCCGACGATCGACATGTCTCCGCGCAGCACGTTGACGAGCTGGGGCAGCTCGTCGAGCTGTGTCGCGCGCAGCACCCGCCCGACGCGCGTGTGCTCGCTCTCGGTGAGCCGGTCGAGCTCGACGTCCTGCAGGCCGCGGAGGCGATCCTCGGCGTCGGGGCGCAGGGTGCGCAGCTTGTACATCGTGAAGGTGTGCCCGGCGCGCCCGACGCGTGCGCCGCGATACAGCACCGGCGAGCCGGACGTGAGCTTGATCGCCAGGGCGGCGACGGCCAGCACGGGCGCGGCGGGGATCAGGAGCGCGAGCGCCAGCACGACGTCGAGCGCGCGCAGGAGGCGGTCGACCGGTCGCGGGCGCAGCGTCGGATCGGCGAGCGCGGCGTAGCGCGCCGCGAGGTCCTGGCCGAACTCGAGCTCGACCGACCGGCGCCGTTCGCTGCGACCCTGCGGCTCGGGCAGCGTGCGCAGCAGCCGGGCGCTCATCGCGAGCACCGGCCTGTCGCGTCGACGTCAGCGATGGTCGAGCAATGACGCGCTGTCATCGCGAGCACCGGCCCGTCGCGTCGACGGCAGCGCCGGTCGAGCAACGACGCGCTGTCACGCCGCCTCGAGCATCAGGTCGACGAGCTTGTCGGGGTCGCGCCGGACGGTCGGCTGGCGGCGCTCGTGCTTGACGATCTCGATCGCGCGCACGTCGGTCGCCGGGCGCAGCAGGCCCTCGCGGATCAGCGTCTCGTCGACCGCGCCCAGCCGGCCGCCGTACGTCGTATAGACGGGCGTGCCCAGCGCGACCGCCTCGCGGTTCATCGTGCCGCCGGCGGAGATCACGAGGTCGGCGAGCGCGATCAGGCTCTGGCCGTCGATCGCCCCCTCGGGCACGATCACGCTCGGCAGCGCCATGTGGCGCAGCGCCTCGCGCTGCGCCTGGGTGCGCGGGATGACGACGCCATGCACGCCGTCGTCATGCCCGATGTGCTGCAGAACCTGCATGTACAGCGGATTGGAGCGGCGGTGATAGAGCGACACGTCGGGCGGTGGCCGGACGACGACGACCGTCCGCTGGGGGTCGACGCCGAGCCGGCCGAGCAGCGCGCGATCGGGCTCGAAGTCGGCGAGGTAGTACTCCTCCTTGATGCCCGGGTAGTGGCGCAGCGTCTGCTCGGTGACGCCGTAGCGGCTCAGGCGCGCGAGCGGGATCGCCTGCGGGACGACCACGCGCCGCGCCAGCCGGCAGCCGACGTTGTGCTGCAGCGTGGCCCACTCGTAGTCGAACGTGTTGCAGGCCGCGACGTTGAGCATCCGCGCGACGAGCGCGAGGTCGTTGGAGCCATGCGCGACCGCCAGCGAGGGGCCGAAGCGGCGCACGCGGCGCAGCAGCCGTGCGGTGCGCGAGGCGAGCGAGCCGGCCTTGCGCGCCATGCCGGCGCCGCCGTGCGTGCCGATGACCGTCGGCTCGATGCCGTGCAGTCGGCAGAGGTCGAGCGTCTGCGCGTAGTCGCGCGCGGTGATGAGAACCTCGTGGCCCCGCGCCCGCAGTCGCGCGAGGAGCGGCCGGAAGACGACGGGATGCGCGGGTGCTGTGAGGTCGATCCAGATTCGCATGACGTGTGTGCCCATCCTGGCGCGACCGGCATCTTCCGGCTGACAGGCCGGCGGGCGGACAGTCTCGCACGCGTGACGGCTGCCCGCCGTCCAGGATGGGATGCTGTCGGCGATGGCGCCTTCGACCTGGGACGCAGTTGCGGCCGTGGCTGTCGCGGCGCTCGTGGTCGCCTGCCTGACGCCGATCGCCAAGCACCTCGCGCACCGCATCGGCGCCGTCGACGAGCCTCGCGCGCGAGGATTGTCGGACCGTCCGATGCCGCGCCTGGGGGGCGTCGCGATCTTCGGCGGGGTGCTCGTCAGCGCGCTGGCGTTCCTGCCGCTCGATGGCCGCTTCGGCGCGATCCTCATGGGAGCGGCGGTCATCACCGTCGTCGGCGCGCTCGACGACGTGTTCGAGCTGAGCGCCCCGGTCAAGCTCGCGGGACAGATCACCGCGGCGCTCATCCCGGTGCTCGACGGGGTGGCGGTGGAGAGCTTCACGCTGCCGCTGATGGGCCGCGTCGAGCTCGGCGACCTCGGGGTCCCGCTGACGGTGGCGGGGATCGTGCTGATCATGAACGTCGTCAACTTCTCCGACGGCATCGACGGGCTGGCTGCCGGGGTCTGCGCGATCGCGGCGGCGGCGTTCGTCGTGATCGCGTTCGACCTCGAGCGCGCGAACGCGGCGGTGCTCTCGGCGATCATCGCCGGCGCCGCGGTCGGCTTCCTCGTCCACAACTTCCATCCCGCGACCGTCTTCATGGGCGACTGCGGCTCAAACCTGCTCGGCCTGCTGCTTGCCTGCGTCGCTGTCGAGGGGACGCTGAAGACGCAGTCGTTGATCGCGCTCGTGCTCCCGCTGGTGGTTCTCGCCGTCCCGTTCCTGGACACGACGTTCGTGGTGCTCAAGCGCCTGAAGTACCGCAAGCCCGTCTACCGGGCCGACCGCGAGCACTTCCATCACCGCATGGACCGCATCGGCTTCTCGACGCGGCGCACCGTCCTGTACCTCTACGCATGGACGCTGATGCTGGCCGGTCTGGCCCTCGCGCTGCGCTTCGTTCCCTACTCGGACAACAGCGGGCGCCTGAACGCCGGGTGGGCGAGCGTGATGGCGTTGCTGGGGGTGCTGGCGCTGATCGCGTCGGTGTACCTCGTCTACGTGCTCGAGATCCTGAAGTTCAAGCGTCTGGACACGATCCGCCTGCGGCGAATGAAGCCGGACGCGAGCGAGGAGGAGATCGACACCGACGTCGCGCAGCGCCTGAACACCGGCGAGTTCGATGCGGTCCGTCGCGAGACCGAGGAGTTCGAGCGGCTGAGCTCGTCGTAGCGGCCTCAGGCGCCGTAGACCGTGGCAGTCCAGATCCGCGCGAGCGTGCTCTCGAGCTCGTCGCCGCAGCCCGCGTCGTCCTGCGCGACCATCTGGTGCAGCGCGCGCTCGGTCATCCACACGAGCGAGAAGGCGACCGCGTGCGGCACGAGGCCGGCGTCGGCGCGACCGGCTGCGATCTCGGTGGCGATCCGCCGCGAGCTGGCCTGCACGAAGCGCCCGACGAGCGCGCGCCAGAATGGGCCGACCACCTCGTCATAGGCCGACACCTCGACGATCGCGCAGACGAGCGGTCCGTGAGCGCGGTACAGCGCCGCGATGTTCCCGACGGCGGCCGTGAGCTGCTCGGGACCGTCGCCGGCGCCCGACCACCATGCGTCGGCCTCGCGGTAGAACTCGTCTGAGAGCTCCGAGGCCAGGCGCATGAGCAGCTCGCGCTTGTCGGCGAAGTAGAAGTAGAACGCGGTACGCGAGATGCCCGCGCGGGTGGCGATGCGCTCGACGCTGAGCGCCGCGTACGGCATGCCCTCCGCAAGCAGCTCCTTCATCGCCGTGAGGACCGCGGCTTCGATCGCCTGGCGCTTCTCGGTGGGCGCCTCGGGTCGCCGCGACAACGTCTGCACGTCGGTCACACCCGGCAGCGTAGTGACCGGCGGCGCTCGCGGTGCGCACCGCCCACTACCGTTCTGCGCGATGCACGTCTGCCACCTTGACCATGCCGAGGCGTTCGCGTGACAGGCCCGCGCCCGATCCGTCTCGCCCTCCTCGTGGCGCTGCTCGTCGCGACGGGCACACTGGCGAGCGCGGCCACCCCCGCGAGCGCCGCCGGCCTGATGGACGTGCCGCCGTGGACGGGCGTCGAGATCGGGATCGCCGACCAGAAGCCCAACATGTTCGTCGACTCGCGCTTTCTGGCGCTCGGCATCAGGCACGCGCGCCTGGCGGTCGGCTGGGACGTGCTCACAGACCGCCGCTCGGCGGCTGAGCTCGAGCGCTGGCTGACGCACGCGCAGGAGAGCGGGGTGGAGCCACTCATCTCCTTCATGCACTCGCGCGGGCGCCACCGGCGCGCGCTGCCGACGCCCCTGCGCATGCGGCGCGAGTTTCTGCGCCTGCGCAAGCTCTACCCGTGGGTCAAGACCTACGCGACGTGGAACGAGGCCAACCACTGCGGCGAGCCGCTCTGCCACCGGCCGAAGACCGCCGCCGCCTACTACCGCGAGCTGCGCCGCGCGTGCCCGACCTGCACGATCCTCGCGCCCGAGGTGCTCGACATGCCCAACATGGCCAAGTGGGTGCGCCAGTTCTCACGTCATCTGGGCTTCACCCCGCGGCTGTGGGGCCTGCACAACTACGTCGAGGCCAATCGCTTCCGGACGTCGCGCCTGCGCCAGCTCGTGCGCGCCACGCGCGGTGCCGAGATCTGGCTGACCGAGGTCGGCGGGCTCGTCCGGCGCGACAACAACAGCCGCACGAGGATCCCCGAGGGAACGCGTCACGCAGCGCGCGTCACGCGCTTCATC
>DASYVZ010000014.1:0-6851 GCA_035936515.1 Solirubrobacteraceae bacterium
CGCGGCGCCCGCCCGCCGTTTGGGCTGCGCGCTCCGCGCTGAGGGCGCCCTCGCGCGGCGTAGCGACGACGGCGTCCAGTCGTTCCGCGCGCGTTTCGCGCGCGCGTGGCGCTGGCCGCCGGTGCCGAGCGCCACACGCCCGTCGACGGCGAGCTGCAGGAGCTTCAGTCCTCGTCCTCGTCGGGATCCGGTTGCGCCGGCGCGCGCGCGATGACCGCCATGCGGTCGCGGAAGTCCGGCGCCCACATGCGGTCGACGAGGCCCGTCGCCCGCGCGCCGCGCACGAGCAGGCGCGCGAGGCGCGGCGAGTAGCCGCCGACGCGCTCGAGGTAGTAGCGCACGCTGAAGGCCTTCGGCGCGGTGTCGATCTCGAGCACCGTCCAGCCGTGGCGCTCGAGCAGCGTGCGCAGCGAGCGGCGCGTGAAGAACTGCACGTGCGTCGGGATCACCGACCACCAGCGCGCGCGCATCCCGCGCGCGACGAGGCTGCCGGCGTCCGGCAGCGCCAGCCACGCGATCCCGCCGGGCCGCAGCAGCTCGGCCATCCGGTCCAGCGCCTCGCCCGGGCGGGGCAGGTGCTCGATGACGTCGCCCATGACGATCGCGTCGAAGTGCCCGTGCGGCAGGTCGGTCTCGAAGAGGTCGCCCGTGCGCACGTCGAGGCCGAGACGCTCGCGCGCGAACGCCGACGCGAACGCCGACGGCTCGACGCCGGTGACCGCCCAGCCGCGCTCCTGGGCCTCGGAGAGCAGGAAGCCCACCCAGCAGCCGAGGTCCAGCAGCGTGCGGTGGCGCGGGCCGCCGTTCGTCGGCGGGATCGGGACCGGCGTGAGGTTGGCCTCGATGTGCTCCAGCGCGCGCCGGGCGGTCTCACGCTGGCCGGCCTCCTCGGCGACGTAGTCCTCGGACGCCGCGTCGGCGTACGCGTGCTCGAGCACCGCATCGGGCGGCATCGGGTCGGTCTGGCGGTGACCGCAGGACGGGCAGCGCACGATGTCCGCGAGCGCCGTCCCGAAGCGGTCGGTCGTCGGGATCAGGCCCTCCGGGCCGGCGTCGCCGGCCACCTTGAGGTGCGGGACGAGCCGCGAGGCCCCGCATGCCGCACAGCAGCTCACGCGGCGCAGGTTACGCAGATGTAGCAGATGCGCAGGGCAGGAACGGAATATGTCTTCCCGGCAGGACCAATACGATCACCCCGTGTCCGATCGGCATCTCGCCCTGCTGAGCATCGTCGCGCCGATGCTCGACGAGGAGGGGACCGCGCGGCTGTTCTACGAGCGCGTGCGCGCGACGGTCGAGGGGCTGCCCTGGGAGCTGATCGTCGTCGACGACGGCTCCACGGATGCGACGCCGCAGATCCTGAGCGAGCTCGCGCGCGACGACCGCCGCGTGCGGGTCATCTCGCTGTCGCGCAACTTCGGCCACCAGACGGCGATCACCGCCGGACTCGATCACGCGGCCGGCAACGTGATCGTGATGATCGACGCCGACCTGCAGGATCCGCCGGAGCTCATCATCTCGATGCTCGACCACTGGCGCGCGGGCTCCGACGTCGTCTATGCCACGCGCACCGATCGCACCGGCGAATCGCGCTTCAAGCTGAAGACCGCCGAGTGGTTCTACCGGATCATGGGCCGGCTCTCCGACGTCCCGCTGGCCGCCAACGCCGGCGACTTCCGGCTGCTGGACCGGCGCGCGCTCGACGCGCTGCTGACGATGCGCGAGCGCAACCGCTACCTGCGCGGCATGACGTCCTGGGTCGGCTTCACCCAGACGGCGCTGCCCTACAGCCGCGCCGCGCGTCACGCGGGCACGACGAAGTACCCGATCCGCAAGATGCTGCGCTTCGCCCTCGATGCGATCGCGTCGTTCTCCAACGTCCCGCTGCAGATCGCGACGGTGGCCGGGTTTTTGTTCGCGCTGCTCGCCTTCCTCGCGATCCCGGTCGCGGTCGTCTTTCGGATCTTCGGCGCGTTCGTGCCCGGCGTCACGACGACCGTCGTGGCCGTGCTGCTGCTCGGCGGCATCCAGCTCATGGCGATCGGCATGATCGGCGAGTACGTCGGACGCATCTACGACGAGGTCAAGCGCCGGCCGCTGTACGTCGTGCGTGAGAGGACCAATCTGGTCGCGGCAGAGGATGAGCGCGAGCGTACCTCCGTCCAGTGAGGCGGTCGGCGGCGCGGGCCGCCAGCGGATGCTGACGGTGCTCGGCGCGATGTTCTCGGTCGTGTGCCTGGTCGCGCTCGTCCTGTGGGCCACGCAGCAGGAGGCGCCCACGCTGCCCACGGCGCCGCGCCCGCTCGCCGAGCTCGGCGGCGCCGTCGCCTTCTACCTGGTGGGCTGCGCCGTGCGCGCCGAGCGCTGGCACGAGCTGCTGCGCTACAACGGTGCACAGCCGCGGCGGGCCGACGCGTACGGGCTGCTGGCGGTCGGCAACCTCGGCAACAACGTCCTGCCCGCGCGCGCCGGCGACGCGCTGCGCGTCGTGCTGATCGCGCCGCGGGCGAACACCGACGCGCGCACCGCGATCGGGACGATCGTCGCCGAGCGGGTGCTTGACGTCGTCGTCCTCCTCGGGCTGTTCGTCGTGCTCGCCTACGGCGTGCTCGGCGGCATCGACGCGCCGGCGGCGGGGCGGCTGCTGTTCGCCACATTGCTCGTCGCGGCGCTGCTCGTCGCCGCCGCGGCCGCCGCGTGGGTGCTGCACCGCCGGGCGCACCTGACGCGCGTGCTGGCGTTCGTCATGCCGATGGCGAAGGCGACGCGGCGGCTGCGCTCGAACCACGGCCTGCGGCTGCTGGGGCTGACGCTCGTCGTGTGGGCCCTGGAGTGGGTCGCCTGGTGGCTGACCGCACGGGCGGCGGGGCTGGACCTGGCGGTGCTGGAGGTCGGGTACCTCATGGGGCTGGCGTCGGTCTTCGTGCTCCTCCCGAGCGGCCCGGGCTACGTCGGCACGTTCGACGCCGCGATCGCCTTCGGCGTGCGGGCGCTCGGGCACAGCGGCGCACAGGCGCTCTCCTACCTGCTGCTGCTGCGCTTCGTCGTGACGGTGCCGATCACGCTGATCGGGCTCGTCGTGCTCGTCACGCGCTACGGCGGCGTCGGCCGCGTGCGGACGCTGGTGCGGGTATGACGATGCGAGTGGCGGTGCTGGGAGCCGGCGTCGCCGGCCTCGTCTGCGCCTACCGCCTCACGCAGGAGGGGCACACGTGCGACGTCTACGAGCGCTGGCCGGGCCTCGGTGGGCAGGCCGCGACGCTCGACGTCGGCGGCGGCGATCTGCTCGAGCGCTACTACCACCACCTCTTCACGAGCGACCGCCACATCGTCGCGCTCTACGAGGAGCTCGGCATGGGCGACGAGCTCGAGTGGAAGCCGTCGTCGATGGCGTTCTTCCTCGAGGGCCGCCAGTGGCCGTTCAGCGGCCCCGTCGACCTCCTGCGCTTCAGGCCGCTGTCGCCGCCTGCGCGGCTGCGCATGGGCCTTGCCGTGCTGCTGTTGCAGAAGCGCTCGAAGGACGTCGCGCCGTTCGAGTCGATCACGGCCCGCGAGTGGATCGAGAAGCGGATGGGGCACGGTCCGTGGCGCAAGGTGTGGGGCCCGCTGCTGCGCGGCAAGTTCGGCGAGCGTGCCGACGACATCTCGATGGCCTGGCTGTGGAGCAAGCTGACGCTGCGGCGCCAGCTCGAGGGCGATGAGGCCAAGCAGGAGCTGCTCGGCTATCCCGCGCACTCCTGGGAGCTGCTGTTCGACGCGCTGCGCGACGCGATCGTCGCCGGCGGCGGCCGCGTGCTGATCGACCGTCCGGCCGCGGCGCTGCGCCGCTCACCGGACGCCAGGGGCTTCATCGTCACGGCGGGCGCGAGCGGCTCGTTTCGCGCCGGCCACGACCCGCGCCTGTACGCCCGCGCGGGGGGCGACGAAGCCGAGCAGAGCTACGACGCGGTCGTCGCCACCGTGCCCAGCGACGTCTTCAGCGCGCTGCCCGACGGCGACCTGCGCGCCGCGATCGGCCCGGAGTACCTCGGCCGGCTGGCCGCCACCGAATACCACACGGCGCTGTGCCTGCTGCTCGAGCTCGACCGGCCTTTCTCGGCGTTCTACTGGACGAACATCGCCGATCCCGAGGTGCCGTTCGTCGGCCTCGTCGAGCACACGAACTTCATCTCGCCGCAGCGCTACGGCGGGCGGCGCTTCCTCTACGTCGCCAACTATCTCGCGCCGGGCGACCCGCTGCTCGCGCTGAGCCCCGAGGAGCTGCTGGCGAGCTACCTGCCGGGGCTGCGCCGTGTCCAGCCGGAGTTCTCCGAGGACTGGATCGTGGCGCGGTGGCTGCACCGCGAGCCCGCCGCGCAGCCGATCGTCACCGTCGGCTACCACCGCCGGATCCCACCGCTGCAGACCGGCGTCCCGGGGCTCGTGCTCGCCAACACGACGCAGATCTATCCGGAGGATCGCGGGACGAACTACAGCGTCAGGCTCGGCTCGGACGCGGCTCGTGCGCTGCTGGATGCATAGCACCGGGCGCGCCAGGTTCTCGCACATCCGTCCGCTCACGAAGCGCGCGGGGGCTAGCCCCGCCGAGAAATGGCAATAAAGAGAGGAACCATTCAACGACACAAGGGACATTCGCCTATGGATGCCTTTGCAGTTCCCCTCGTCATCTTCACCGCTGGCATGGTCTGGCTTCTCGTGGAGATCATCCGAGGTTCGTTCGAGGACCCGTACCCCCGCCGCGCCGGAACCACCTGGGCCGTCACGTGCCCGACGGCCGGCATGTGCTTCGGCCTCGGGCTCGCCCCGGCCGCGCTCATCCTGGGAGCCGTCAGCGTGCTCGCGCTGGGATCGCTCGGATACTGGTTCCTCGCCACGGCAGCCGACGACACCGACGACGACGCCGATCCGGCGCCGGTCGAGCCCGACCCCAGCCCGACGGACGAGGTCGAGATCCCCGATTGGGCCAAGCGCGTGCCGCAGCCCGATTACGAGAACCGCGACCGGGGGATCGACTGGGACGCGTTCGATCGCGCCCGCAGCGACTGGGAGAAGGAGTTCACGCCGAAGCCGGTCACGCCGGAGCCCGAGCGCGCTCCGCAGCGTGAGCTAGTTCCCGCCGGCGTCTGAGTAGACCCGCCACGTCGCCCGCGCCGCATCGGCCCAAGTCCAGGCCGGCGGTGCGGGCGCCGGGCGTGTCGCCGCCGCGGCGGCGGCGAGCAGGCCCTCGAGGTTGCCGGCGTCGACGAACGTCGCCCGATCTCCGAGCACCTCGCGCAGCACCGGGATGTCGGACGCCACGACCGGCGTCCCACACGCCAGCGCCTCGACCGTCGGCAGCCCGAAGCCCTCGTCGTCGGACGGAAAGACGAGCGCGCGCGCTCCCGAATAGATCGCCGCGAGATCCTCGTCGGGCACCCGCCCCGTCAGCGTCACCCTGGGCAGTTCGTGCGCCCAGGGCTTCGTGGCGCCGACGAGCACGAGCGGCAGCTCACGCGGCGTGCGCGCGAGCGCGGCGATTCGCTTGCGCGGGTCGGGCGTCTCCAGCCCCCCCACCCACAGCAGGTACTCGTCGGGCAGCGCGTAGCGCTTCCGTACGGCGGCGATCGCCTGAGGCCCGCGCACGCCCAGTCCCGGCGCCGGGGCCTCGTGGATGACGACGACCCGCTCCGGCGCGATGGCGAGGTGCTCGACCACCTCCTCGGCGACGACGGCCGTGGGCACGATCACCCGCGCCGAGCGCTGGACGGCGAGGTAGCGCATGCGGAAGCGGATGCCCGTACGCAGATACTCGCTGCGGCGCTTGAGCGGCACGACGTCGTGCAGCGTCACGACCTGCGGGCAGGGCGGGCGCAACAGCGCGCCGTCGATCCAGGGCGCGTGGTAGACGTCACCGCGGCGCGGCCGCTGGCCCTGGAGGATCTCGTCCTCAGGCCCGGCGGTCTCGTACAGCGCCGTCAACAGGCAGCTCGCGTAGCGCCCGATGCCGCGCGGCTCGCGCGCCGGGCGGCTGTCGAAGATGAGCCTCACCGCGGCTCGCCGGCGGCCTGCAGGAGGATCGCCTCGACGCGGTCGGCGTAGGCGTCGGCACCGAACTGCTGGGCGTGCTCGCGCGCGGCGGCCCCCATCCGCTCCCGCCCGGCGAGCACCTCGAGCACCGCGGCCGCGAGCTCGGCCGGATCTCCGGGCGTCACCAGCCGGCCGGTGACGCCGTCCGCCACGACCTCCGCAAGACCGCCGACGCGCGTCGCAACGACCGGCGTACCGGCCGCCATCGCCTCCGCGAGCACCGTGCCGAACGGCTCCTGGCGCGAGGGCGCGACGAGCACATCGAGATGGCGCATGACGGCCGCGCCGTCTGGGACCCACGGAATGTGCTCGACGTCCTCGGCGGCGCGCACGCGGGCGGCATATTCCGGGGCGCTGTCGTAGGGATCGTCGCCGACGACGACGATTCGCACGTCCGGCATCGCCGCACGGATCAGAGGCGCGGCGCGGACGAGGTCCAGCGGGCCCTTGCGCGGCTCGATGCGCCCGACGAAGCCGACGACGGGGCGCCTCGAGCCGTCCGGAGCGTCATCGACCGGCCACGGCGGCGCGGTGAGCGCAACGTCGAGCTCGACCGGGCAGTAGACGACGTGGGCGTGCAGGCCCGGCAGGCGCTCGGCGACGGCCGCGGAGTCCGCCAGCACCGCGTCGGCGCGCGACCAGAAGCGCGGCACCCGGTCGACGATGTCGTGCACGTGCAGGATCGTGCGCCGGCCCGCGAGAGCGGGCAGCAGCCGCCCGCTGACCGTGCCGTTGAGGTAGACGAGGTCGTGCCCTGCCGCGAGGCGCCGGGCGCGCGGGAAGCT
>DASYVZ010000015.1:0-3911 GCA_035936515.1 Solirubrobacteraceae bacterium
AGGGCTGCTCGAGGTCGCCAAGGGCGCGCACGGCTCGAAGTCCAAGGTCGTCTGCGACGCGCTGCTGCTCGACGACCAGTCGCGCTCGGACACGTACCCGACGATCCGCATCGGCGAGGACGACGTCAACGTCGGCCACGAAGCGACCGTCTCGAAGGTCGGCGAGGAGCAGCTGTTCTACCTCACGTCGCACGGCCTCGACGAGGAAGAGGCCTCGAAGCTCATCGTCAACGGCTTCATCGAGCCGATCGTCAAGGAGCTGCCGATGGAGTACGCCGTCGAGATGAACCGGCTCATCGAGCTTCAGATGGAGGGCTCAATTGGCTAGTCCCGCCACGTCCACGGCGGTTGAGCCGGCTTGGCTGGCGGCGCGCCGCGAGCGTGCCGCCGCCCTCACCGAGTCCCTGCCGATGCCGTCGTTTCGCGGCAAGCCCGGCTGGGAGTTCACGTCGCTGAAGGATCTCGAGCTCGACTCGTACCTGACGCCGGAGGCCGAGGCCGAGGCCGAGGCGACCGACGTCGACGCCGCCGGGGTGGGCCTGATCCAGCCGCCCGCCGGCGCCCTGCTGCTCGAGCAGGTCGACCATGTCTTCGCCGACCCGCTGGAGCCGGCGCCCGACGGCGCGATCGTCATGTCGCTGTCGGCGGCGGTCGCGCGGCACCCCGAGCTCGTCGAGCGTCACTTCGGCTCGATCGTCTCGGGGGAGGATCCCTTCGTCGCGCGCAACGAGGCCGGCTGGCAGGGTGGCGCGTTCGTCTACGTCCCGCGCGGCGTGCACCTGCAGGTGCCGGTCGTCGTGACGGTCGTGCAGTCCCAACCGCAGACCGCGCTGCACTGGCGCACGCTCGTCGTCCTCGAGGAGGGCGCGCAGGCCGAGGTCTTCGAGCAGTACGTGTCCGTGGATCCTGATGCCGGAGGCGCGCTGTTCAGCACGGTCACGGAGCTCTCGGTGGGCCAGAACGCGAGCCTGCGCTACGTCTGCGCGCAGGGCCTCAGCGAGAAGTCGTGGATCTTCGGCTCCCAGCGTGCGGTCGTCGAGCGCGACGGGGCGCTGGACTGGATCGCGCTGGGCTTCGGCGCCGGCAACGGGCGCGTCGCGATGGATACGCAGCTCGCGGGCCCCGGCTCGGACGCCAAGGTCACCGGCGCCTACGCGACGCACGGCCGTCAGCACCTCGACTACGCGACGACCCAGGAGCACGCCGCGCCGAACACCACGTCGGACCTCGCGTTCCGCGGGATCCTCGACGGACGCTCGAGCACCGTGTGGTCGGGCATGATCAAGGTCGACCCCGGCGCGCAGCAGATCGACGCCTTCCAGGAATCGCGCAACCTGCTGCTGACGAAGACCGCGCACGCCGACTCGATCCCCGGTCTGGAGATCCTCGCCAACGACGTGCGCTGCACGCACGCCGCGGCGATCGCCCAGATCGATCCGGAGCAGCTGTACTACCTGCGGTCGCGGGGCCTGCTGCTGGAGGAGGCCAAGCGTCTGGTCATCGAGGGCTTTCTCGAGGCGACCGTGGAGCGCTTCAAGCCGGGCTTCGTGCGCGAGGCCGTCGCGGGCGCGCTGGAGCGGCGCCTGGAGGCCGTGCTCGGCGCGTAGCCTCGCGGCTCGGCGATCGCTCGCGGGCGCCTGAGGCGGCGAGGACGGCTGGGCCGGTGCCTTTCAGGTACAACGACGGCCATGGATCCCTGGATCGCCGAGGCCGCCGCACGGATCGCCGCGCGCGCGCCGCAGGAGCTCGAGCGCCTCGTCGCGGTGTCGTCGCCCTCGGGCGATGTCGCCGGGGCAGACGAGGCGTTTGCCGTGGCGCAGTCGTTGGCGCCCGAGGGGGTGCGCGTCGAGCGCGCGCCCTGCTCGTCGATCGAGCATGCCGAGGACCTCATCCTCACCCTGCCGGGCAGCGCGCCGAGCGGGCGCATCGTGCTGCTCGGCCACGTCGACACCGTGCACTCGCATGCCGACCATCGTGCCCTGGAGGACCACGGCGAGACGCTGGTGGGAGCGGGGTCGGTGGACATGAAGGCCGGCGACGTGCTCGCGCTCGGCGTCCTACGAGAGCTGGCCGAACGGCCTGAGACCTTCCAGGAGGTCGCCCTGCTGCTCGTCTGCGACGAGGAATGGCGCGCCGGCGACTTCGTCCACGCCGCTCGGTTCGCGGGCTGGGACGCCTGCCTGTGCTTCGAGGGTGGCGAGTTGACCGCGGGCGGCGAGGAGGCCGTCGTCGTGCGCCGCAAGGCGGCGGGCACGCTGCAGGTCCTCGCGCACGGGCGCAAGGCGCACTCGGGCTCTGCACCCGACAAGGGTGCCAACGCGCTGCTGGCACTTGCGAGCGCCGCGCAGGCGGTCGCCAGCCGCCACGATCCGCAGGGATCAGAGCGCCTCACGGCCGTCCCGACGGTCATCAACTGCGGCGAGGCGTTCAACGTCGTCCCTGGCACCGGTGAGCTGCTGTGCGACCTGCGCGCCGACGACGTGGACACCTTCGACAGCGTGCTCGCCGCGCTGCCGGCGACCGTCGACGGCGTGCGCCTGGAGCGCGCGCTGCTGCGCCGCTGGCCGAGCATGGACTCTCGCGCGCAGACGGCGCCGCTGCTGGACACGGCCGGCGAGCGGCTCGGACGGCCGATCATCGGCGCCTCGCGCGGGGGGGCGAGCGACGCCAGCTACATGGCGCCGCACATCCCGATCACGATCGACGGCCTGGGGCCGTGCGGCGGCGGCGCGCACACGGCGGACGAGTACGTCGTCGTCGGCTCGCTGCGCTCGCGCGCCGAGGTCGCGCTCGCGATCGTGGACGCCGTCTTGTGCGGATAGATACAGGCCGTCCGTCGCCTGCAGAAGTTATGAACGGCGAGCGTGCATTCGTCGGGAACGTGCGCTAGGGTTCCGCCGGTCAGTGAACAGCCGAACTCGTGCCGTTCTACGGCACGAGGCGGGGGAACCATTTGGGACGTTTGAGGGAAACGTCCCTGGGGCGAATCGCCGTATCGCACGGCGTAGCGCTGCTCTTTCTGCGCGAGCCCGTCAGCTAACCCCGCAGGCACCCGAAGGAGAGGGGTCAAGCCCGCGTGAAGCCGCTGTTCCGCATCGCCTTTTGCCTTCTGGCCGTGGTGCTACTCGTACCCGGTCAGGCATCGGCCAAAAAGAAGAGTTGGTCGTTTGGCGACCGCACCCTCAAGCACGGCCATAAGGGCAAGGACGTCAGGTCGCTGCAGAGGTACCTGACGCGCGCCGGCATCGAGACCGGTGCCGACGGCGTCTTCGGCGCCGGCACGAAGACCTCGGTGCGCACCTTCGAGCGCGCGCAGCGCCGCAAGGTCGACGGGAAGGTCACCCGCACCGACGCTCACGTCATCAAGGATGTCGCCGTCAACGGCGGCGCGGTCGCATCGGCCTCGACCGGCGGTGCACTGCCGAAGAACACCAAGATGGTCGTCCCCAAGCCCGCCGAGCCCCCGCCCCTCGTGCTGGGGCCGGGCGACACCGCGACCGTCCGTTCCGACGGGCTGGCCGTGGCGCCGGCATCCGCACCGCCGGTCGTCCAGGCGGTCATCGAGGCCGGCAACAAGATCGCCAAGATGCCGTACATCTACGGCGGCGGCCACGGCAAGTGGGAAGACAGCGGCTATGACTGCTCCGGCTCGGTCTCCTACGCGCTGCGCGGCGGCGGCCTGCTCGACGCCTCGATGCCCTCCGGCGGCTTCGTGAGCTGGGGCGACGCGGGTCCGGGCCAGTGGATCACGATCTACGCCAACGGGGGCCACATGTACATGGTCGTTGCGGGATTGCGCTTCGACACGAGCGGCCGCGCCAGTGCCGGCACGCGCTGGCAGCCCGCCAGCGGGCGCAGCGGCAAGGGCTACAGCGTCCGCCACCCCGCCGGCTTGTAGTGAATTCGCGGCC
>DASYVZ010000016.1:0-2980 GCA_035936515.1 Solirubrobacteraceae bacterium
GCGCCTGTACCGCGACGCGCCGCTGCTGCTGATCGGCGAGGGCACCTCGGAGATCCAGAAGATGGTCATCGGCCGAAAGCTGCTGAAGCGACACAAGATCTAGTTCCCCACAGGAGGTTTCACGGATGAAACGCCCACGGACGCTCGCCCTCGCGGCGCTCGGCGCCTTGTCGATCGCATCGGCGGCCGGCGCCAGCCACATCCCCGGCAACCCCTGCAACGACTGCACGTCGCACAGGTACTGGCCGACGATCGACGGCAAGTTCCAGAAGGCCGGCAGCGAACGCGTCAGGTACAGGGGCACGAGCCGCTCCGACGAGCTGCTCGGCCACCACGGCTCCGACGACATCCGCGGCCGCGACGGCTCAGATGTCCTCTGGGGTGACTGGGACCCGAAGAACCAGCCGAGCAGGCAGAAGGACGTCATCTACGGCGGCAACGGCACGGACTTCATCTACGGCTCGCACGGCTACAACGAGATCTACGCCGGCAACGGCAACGACGTCATCTCGGTGCACTACGGCCGCGGTCGCGTCGACTGCGGCCCGGGTCGCGACATCTACCACGTCGCGCGTTCGCGGAAGAGCAGGTACAAGTTCCTGCGCTGCGAGAAGGTCGACTACCGGCCCGAGGCGGTGCGTGGCGGGCCGTTGAAGCCGCTGTCCTAGAGTGCTTCACCAACGGCCCTCGTCCGGATGTAGCCGCTTCGTCCGCTGCGCGGCTGCCGGGGGTGGGCGGGAGCGATTCATCACGCTGTTCGTCAGCGTGACGTTTCTCCATGTCGTTGGGGAGCAGACACGTCGGGGGATTGGCGGTCAAGCCGTCCTCGACCCGGTCGTACGTAGGACGGCAGAAGCATATTCGCTGCTACGGCGTCCTATAGAGTCCTCGACGACGTGCTGCGCCGTCCCTGCGATGTCCGTTGGCGGGCTTCCTATCCTGCCCTTAGCGACGCAGCACAGTTTGCTGAGCGTTTCGACGAACGCGTTGTACGAACTTGACGCGCCTCATCTCCACACGGAGGTGATCAGTGACGAGACCTGCTTGTTCGTCCGCGAGCACGCCGAACTCGAAGATGGCTCTCGTCATCGATACGGACGATCTCGACGACGGCGCGGACCGGCCCGCATGGTGACGCGCCGCGTCGCCGGCTGGACATGCTGATTCAGGAGGCCGGAGCCGTGTATCTCGCAACGTGGTCGCCCACCGCCCCCGGGCTCCTCGCGACCGCCGCCGTCCTGCTTGGACTAGCGCTCGCGTTGGTTGTGTCCCGCCGGCCCGGCGACCTCGCGCTCCTACAGCGGGTGGCCACGGGCGGCCTACTCGGGCTTCCCGGCGCCTTGGTCGTCTACTTCTCGTTCAGCGCTGGGGGCTTCTTCCCCGACGCTCCGGCCTTTGTCGCGCTGGTACTGCTCGCCGCGCTTGTGCTGCGCGCGACCCTGGCCGAGGATCCCTTCGGCGGGTTCAGCCGTCCGCTGGCGATTGCGACGACGGCGATGGCGCTGTACACGGGCTGGACGCTGTTGTCTGGCTTGTGGTCCGACGCGCCGGGGCGCGCCCTCATCGAGGGCAACCGGGCCCTCGTCTACCTACTTGCGCTCGTGCTGCTCGGATCCCTCCCGCGGACGACCAGCCGCCTGGCCTGGATGCTGCGCGGCGTGGCGGCGGCGATGGTCCTCGTGTCGGTGGCGGCGCTGGTCAGCCGCCTGCTGCCCGACATACTCGCCACGGATCCGAATATCGCCAACGATCGGTTGAGCTATCCGCTGACGTACTGGAACGCGCTCGGCATCCTCGGCTCACTGGCGCTAATCCTCTGCCTGTGGTTGACGACCAGCCTGCGTGAGGCGCGGATCGTGCGCGTGCTGGCCGCCGCCTCGCTGCCAGCGGTCGCGGCCATGGTGCTGTTCACGTTCTCGCGGGGCGCGATCGCGGCGGGCGCTATCGGCATCGTCGCGTACTTGCTCCTGGCGCGGCCGCGAGGCATCGTGACCGTGCTCTTCTCCGCTCTGCCGTTGACGGTGGTCGGTCTGGCGAGCGCGTACGGGGCGACTCTGCTGGCCACGACCCAGCCGACGACGTCTGCAGCCATCAGTCAAGGCCACCACGTGGGCGTCGTGCTCGGGCTATGCACCGTGGGCGCCGCGTTTTTGCGAGTGCTGCTGCTGCCCCTCGACGAGCGGCTGCTCGCCCTGCGACTCGAGCCCCGGTTGCGTCGGCGGGTGATCGGGCCTGCCTGGGGACTGGCTGTGGTCGCGGCGATCGTGGTGAGCCTTGCCGTACATCTGCCCGCTCGTGTCGATGATGAGTACCGGCGCTTCGTCGTGACGACGAACGTGGCACAGAGCAGCGATCTTCGCGAGCGTCTAACGGACCCCGCCAACAGCGGCCGCGTCGATCATTGGCGCCTTGGGATGCGGGCGTTTAGGGAGCACGCGTCGCTCGGGATTGGCGCCGGCACCTTCGGGTTACTGTGGACGCAGGAGCGCCCCGCTTCGTTGGTCGGGCTGGTCGTAGAGGACGCGCATTCGCTGTATGTGGAGACGCTCGCGGAGTTGGGGGTGGTCGGTATGGCACTGCTGACGGTGACCCTGCTGACGATCCTCACCGCGTTTATGCCCGTCCGACGGCGCGAGGATCGTGCCCTCCATGCAGCGCTCACGGCGGCCGCGCTCGCTTGGCTGGTGCACGCGGGCGTCGACTGGGACTGGGAGATGCCAGCCGTCACGATCTGGTTGTTCGCTCTCGGCGGACTCGCGCTTGCGGCGGACGGCCCACGCCCGCCGCGCCCGGCACCGGCGAAGAGCCTGAGGATTAGAGTAGGTGTGGCGGCCGTGCTGGCCGCAACCGGGCCGGCGCTCGTGCTGACCTCCGAGAAGCGTCTGGACCGAGCCGTGGACGCCTTCTACCGCGGCGACTGTCTGGCCGCGACGGGCGCCGCAGCGTCGGCCGCGTCGGTACTGGACCATCGCCCCGAGCC
>DASYVZ010000017.1:0-4316 GCA_035936515.1 Solirubrobacteraceae bacterium
GCTCGGCACGCCGCGTCGCCTCGTGACTCGCCGATCCCGACGCGCGGCGCCGGCGCCCTTCGCCGGCGGCGGACGGCAGCTACCGGGTTCGGCGACGGCGGGCTGCTGGTCGCGCTTCGCGGCCGAGGGACGGGCGTCGCCGCCGCGGCCACGCTCCTGATCCTCGCCGCTGCAATGTTGGTGCTCACCCGCGACGAATCGAAGTCAAGCCCCACACGGGCGAGCGCGGACCGCGGCACGGTGGTTCAAGAAGCCAAGCCGCAGCCCCCGAGAGAGCTGCCCGGCGGAGGCCGACGAATCTTTCCCGAGCGGCGCGTCGTGGCTTTCTACGGCAACCCTACGGCGGCGGAGCTCGGCGTGCTCGGCATCGGCAAGCCATCGGAGATGCTCGTCAAGCTGCGCCGTCAAGCCAAGCCCTACGCGCGCAAGACCCGCCCGATCCTGCCGGCGCTTGAGCTCATCTCCAGCATCGCCGCCAACGCTCCGGGCCGCGACGGCAGGTACATCAACCACGTGCCGGCGAAGATCATCAACCGCTACCTGCGCGCGGCGCGCAAGGCCAAGGCGCTTCTCGTCCTGGACATCCAACCCGGGCACGCGGACTTCATGTCGGAGACCGTGCGGCTGCGCCGCTGGCTCAAGGAGCCTGACGTGGGCCTCGCGATCGATCCGGAGTGGCACACCCCGGGCGCGGTTCCCGGTACGCAGCTGGGCTCGGTCACCGCGGCCGAGGTCAACCGGGTTACCCGCTACGTCGCGAAGATCGTCCGACAAGAACGGCTGCCGCAGAAGCTCTTCATCATCCATCAGTTCACGCAGAACATGGTCCGCAACAAGAGCCAGCTGCAAACGCCGCCCGAGCTCGCGGTGGTCATGAACGTTGACGGCTTCGGCACTCGATCGGGCAAGCTCTCGAAGTACAAGGACTTCACCCGCAAAGGCAACCGTCCGCCGGGCACCTACGTCGGCTTCAAGTTGTTCTACCGGGAGGACACAAACCTCTACACGCCGAAGGCGGTCATGGCGCTCGAGCCGCGCCCGGACTTGGTCATGTATGAATGAAGACGCCGAGGCCGACGCGATAGCGAACCAACTCGATACCAGCTCTCGCCGCCGAGCGCGAGCGCCGCGAAGAAGGCTGACGCCACGGCGCACTCCGCTATCGGCCGAGCACGAGTCACAGCTTGGGCGGCCGGGACGCGAATGCGCGGCGCCGTCGTGAGATGACGATCGACGGGTAGACCAGACGCACGGAAACGACGAGGGAGGAACGCATGGCTGAGCAAGACCCCAGGGAGACCCGCGGTGGCTTCCGTGATCCCGAGAAGGAGGGCGGCGACGAGGAGGGCGGCGTCCCGCGCGAGATGATTGACGAAGCCAAGGCGAGGGAGGACACGGGAGACGACCAGGCACTCCAATCCGTGATAACCGGCAGGGCCAGCGACAGCCCCTCGGCGGACTCCGTCGAGCGCACGGGCGGCGACGAGGCCGACGCGACGAGCCACGGTGAGACCGGCGCGGACGCCTGACGTCAGGAGGAGCAGACCGTCCAGCCGGGATCGGCCTTTGCCAGATCGCGTGTCGCAACGGCAGCGCCGTCTGCAGCGCCGCGGGCCGCCGTTGATAACTGCTCGGCAGCGAGCGGGGCCAGAGCTCTGAGCCTTGGGCTTTGCCATCACTGCGACCGGTACGTCCTCTAGCCAAGGATCGCCGGCGCAGCGCATCTGCTAGCTCCCCGTCGGAGTCCTGCGTCACAACGAAGATCACGGGGACGTCTTGGGCCAGGCCCACCGGATCACGAGCCGATCGTTAGCGTTCTGACCGATGACTGTGGGACGTCGATGTCATCGCCCGCGCAGTAGGTGTCGCTGGGGTGGATGTGTCGCAGCGCGCCATTTGCACGCGGATGCTTCGCGCAGGCGCTTCCATGTCTGACGTCGGCGCCGCGCACGTCGCGTGCACCCGCGAGCACCGCAACGGCATGTCGGCCGCTGGCCGATCGCGCCGATGAGCGTTGCGATCGGCCTGCTCGGGGACGTGATGCTGGGGCGCAACGTCGCCGCCGCGCTGCGCACGCGATCGCCCGAGGAGCTGTGGGATCCTGCGCTGCGCGAGCTGACGGGCTCGCTGGACCTCGTGATCTGCAACCTGGAATGCTGCCTCTCCAGCCGCGGTCGGCCGACCATCCGGCTGCCGGGCAAGCCGTTCTTCTTTCGCGGCCCGCCGGGCGCGGTACGCGCGCTGTCAGCGGTTGGGATCGGCGCGGCAACGCTCGCCAACAACCACGCGTTGGACTACGAGGAGATCGCGCTGCGCGACACGCTTGCGATCCTGAACATCAGCGGAATCGCCTGCTGCGGGGCGGGTCCTGATCTGCGCGCCGCCCGGGCCGGCGTCGTCGTCAACAGCGGTTCATCCCGGATCGGGCTGATCTCCTTCACCGACCATCCCGTGCAGTACGCCGCCGCCGGCGGAACGTGGGGCGTCGCGCACGCGAACCTGTGGAGCCAGACCCCGGGATGGCTGCTGAGCGCCGTCAGCGGCCTCGCCACACGTTGCGACCACGTCATCGTCTGCCCGCACTGGGGGCCGAACATGACGACTGAGCCCGCTGGATGGCAGCGGCGCGCCGCGCGTGAGCTGCAGGCGGCGGGCGCCGGCCTGGTCGCCGGACACTCCGCACACGTCTTTCATGGGGTCGGCTGGGAGGGCGGTCCGGTTCTGTTTGACCTCGGCGACGCGCTGGACGACTACCGCGTCGATCCGGTCCTGCGCAACGACCTCGGCTTGCTCGCCATCTGGCGGCCGGGCATCGTGCTTGAGCTCGTCGGGCTGCGACTGCGCTACTGCCACACCGGGCTGGCGCATAGTGCCGATGCTGACTGGATCGCCACCCGCCTCACGAGCGCGTGCGCCGAGCTCGACACGCACGTGCAGCGCGTCGGCGAGCAGCGCTTCATCGTGACGCAGCGCCCGGGACGTGTGACTACAAAGCGAACGCCTGCGGCTGCGTGATGTCAGTAGCCGGCGTCAGCCCTTGGTGTCGGGCTCGCCGGAGCGCGTCTCGAACTCGGAGTGGCCGTTGGGGCACTTCGGGATCTCGTCGCCTTGCGTGACGTGGACGACCTCGCTGCACTTCGCGCAGTGAAAGTCGCCGGTCTTGCGGGCGCGTTCGCCGGCGTGCGCGGCCATGTCAATCATCCTTTCTCGCGCGGGCGGTCGCGCGATCGTTGTAACGCTGCAGCGCATCGGCGAGCTGCTGCTTGGTCATGTGCGACCGGCCCTCGATACCGGCCTCGCGCGCGTCCTGCAGCAGCTCCTGCTTGGGCTTGTTGACGTCGACGCCACCGTAGCTGCGCGCCGGATGCGCGCGCGCCTCGTCGGCGGACTGCTCCGAGCGCGGATCAGACGGACCGGTGCGGGTGCCCTCCTTGGTCGGCATCGTCACGAGCCCCGCTGGACGGCCTTCTGCAGCTCGTCCTTGCTCATCTTCGAACGCCCCGAGATGTCGCGCTGCTTGGCCTTCTCGTACAACTCGCCCTTCGTCGGCTCGCCACCGCCGTCACCGGAGTCACCGGAGTCGCCCTTGAGCTCCCAGTGATCGCCTTGCTTCTCGGCGACGTTCTTGACCGAAGCCCACGCGGTACGGTGCGCGCGCTCCTCGTCGTCGTACTGGTCGTGGGCGCTGTCTAGTGTCTTCTCGTAGGTGCGCTGAACCTTGTCGGGCGAACGCTCGAGCGTGCTCGGAAGATCTTCCTTCTCCGCCGGCATCGTGGCCCTTCATCGAATCGGTCACTGGCGTACCCCCGAACTTGTCGTCATCACGGCGATCGGTCAGCGGCCTGACAGGCGACAGTGCTGGTCGTCTTGGCCGAATCCGCGGTGGGCTAGCAGCGGCGCGTGGCCGTCGCACCAACCCCTCAGGAGATCTATGACCGCGCAGAGCACGAGGGCCGGCGCCGGCTGTCGATGCCGTTCGCGGTGCGATCCAGTGCGGCCGGCGCGGCCGGCGCGGAAGCGAGTGACTCAGCGACGGCCGTGCGCCCATCTAGCGGTCGGACCGGGAGTTGTCGCCCGCAGAGCGCGAGGCCGCGGATCGGCGCGCATCGGCGTGCGCTTCTTCCTCACGCCTACGAGCTAACCCTTGCGCGCACACGTATGCGCCGCGCGCGCTGGCAGCGGGTGAGCCCGTGTCCCGCAGGAGGACGGGGCTTCCGGGGTCTCGATGTGGTGTGCCGGACGAGCGCGCACGATCGCTGGGGGATCGGCAAACGGTCGCCCGTAATCCGTGCTTAAGGGGTGAGCCGGTAGAAGCG
>DASYVZ010000018.1:0-6182 GCA_035936515.1 Solirubrobacteraceae bacterium
GGGCCGCGGGCGCGCCGGAGTCGGGCACGGGGATGACGAGGTCGGCGTTGGGCGCCGGCGCCTCGCGGGCGAGGATCTCGCCCATCCGCCCGCGCGCGGCCTGCAGGGCGTCGCCGTTCATCCGCGAGTCGGGCCGCGCGAAGTAGATGTACTCGAAGATGCAGAATGCCTCGCGCGCGCCGGACACGACCTGGCGCGAGTGCAGCCCGCCCGCGTCGACCCAGATGAGCTCGCCGGGCGCGACGTCGCGCAGGCGCTCGGCGCCGATGATGTCCAGCGCGCAGGACTCGCTGGCGACGCAGTACCTGCCGTCGATGCGGCCGAGGACGAGCGGGCGCAGCCCGGCGGGATCGCGGAACGCGACGAGGCGGTCCTTCGTCATGAGGACGGTCGAGAACGCGCCCTGCAGACGCGGCAGGATCTCGCCGGCGGCGTCCTCGATGCCTTCGGCCTCGTGGGCGGCCAGCAGCGCGGCGATGATCTCCGAGTCCGACGTCGAGCGGAACGACACGCCGCTCTCGCGCAGCGCGTTGTGCAGCTCGACCGCGTTGATGAGGTTGCCGTTGTGGCCGAGCGCGAGCTCACGGCGGTCGGAGCGGTGCACGGGCTGCGCGTTGTCCCAGCCGTTGGAGCCCGTCGTCGAGTAGCGCACGTGGCCGACGGCGATGTCGCCACCCAGCGCGCGCAGCTTCTGCTCGTCGAAGACCTGGTTGACGAGCCCCAGCTCGCGCAGGGTCATGATGTGCCCGTTCACGTCGGCGGCGGCGATGCCGGCCGACTCCTGACCACGGTGCTGCAGGGCGTAGAGCGCGAAGTACGCCAGCCGGGAGACGTCGTGGCCGGGCGCGTAGATCCCGAACACTCCGCACTCGTCGCGTGGACCCTCGCGCTCGTCGAGGTTCGTCACGAGTTCAAGAATACCCAGCCCCTCGGCGTGCGCCCGGGTGGCGATGAGTTTCCCCGGTGCGCGCGGTCTTTGTTCTGTCAGGAGGCCACAGAGCCGTGCTGCCGCCGCGATCGATCCCCGAGCCGGACCCCGACGTCGTCGTGTGCGACGTGGGTGCGTTGGAGGCCGATCTCGCGGCGGTCGAGCTCCTGGCGCGCCTGCGCCTCGAGGCCCGCCGGCTCGGCTGCGGCCTGCGTCTGCGGGGCGCGTCGCGCGAGCTCGAGCAGATGGTCGCCTTCTGTGGCTTGTGCGACGTCTTGCCGGTCGAGGAGGAGGAGGCGGGCGGCGGGTTATTCGGCGGGGGGAGCGTCGGGTAGGCCGAAGAGCGGGAACATCCGCGCGGTGTCGAGGAACGAGTTGATCCCGGTGATCCGGCCGCCTGAGTGCTCGATCACCTGCAGCGCCCACGGCTGATGGGCGCCGCCGGGCCCGCTCGGGCGGTACTGGCCGAAGGCCGGCGAGCCGTTGGACATCGTCGCCAGGAGCCGTGACCCGCGGCACTCCGCGCCGATCCCGGTGAGCCATGCGGCGATGTCGCGCGGCCCGCGCAGCCACAGGTCGTACGGCGGCATCGACAGCGTCGCGTCCTCGTGCAGCAGCGCCACGAGCGACTGGATGTCGTACTGCTCGAACGCCGCGACGTAGCGCTCCAGCAGCGCGCTGTGTTCGGGGTCCATCGGCGCCGCGCCGTCGCTGGCACTCGGCTGGCGCGCGGCGAGCGTGGCCCGCGCGCGCTGCAGCGCGCTGTTGACCGAGGCGATGCTCGTGTCGAGCAGCTCGGCGACTTCGGCCGCGCTCCAGCGCAGGACCTCTCGCAGGATCAGCACCGCCCGCTGGCGTGCGGGCAGGTGCTGCAGCGCCGCGACGAACGCGAGCCGCAGCGTCTCCCGCGCGAGGGCGAGCTCGGCCGGGTCGCTGTCCTGCGGCAGGACGCGAGCGTCGGGGATCGGCTCCAGCCAGGTGACCTCGGGCAGGGTCCGCAGCAGGTCGGGATCGTCCGCCGGCCCCGGCGGCCCGAGCTCCATCGGCCGCGCGCGGCGCCGGCGCCCGTTGAGCATGTCCATGCAGACGTTCGTCGCGATCCGGTACAGCCAGGACTTCAGCGCCGACCGGCCCTCGAAGCGGTCGATGCTGCGCCACGCGCGCAGCATCGTTTCCTGCACGGCGTCCTCGGCCTCGAAGGACGAGCCGAGCATCCGGTAGCAGTAGCCGGTGAGCTCGCGGCGGTGCGCCTCGAGGCGGCGTTCGAGGTCGAGGGCCGCGGAGGCGGTGGCGCTCGGAGAGACGTCGGCGTTGGCGTGCAGAGCGGCCATGTCGGGGGTTTCCTCTCAACTTTCGGCGCCTGAGTCAAGTCGATGATCGGCGGGACGGCCGCGAGGCCTCCACCGGCGTCTCATCGGCTCTCCGGTCGCCGCCCGACTACGCAAACAGCGGCGCGAGCGCGCTATGGGACGTGCGCAGCTCGTCGAGCGAGACCTCGACGCGCACATCGCCGGCAACGATCTCGAGCGCGTCTCCGCCGACCGTGCCGAGCACCTCGAGATCCACGCGTACCCCCAGTCGCCGCAGGGCGTCGCCCGTGCCGGAGACGACGAATCCCGCACCCGGCGACTCGCCGAACAGAACGCGGTCGAGCTCACCGGCGCCCGCGTCGAGAACCGCGCCGAGGTCGAGCGTCGCGCCCACCTCGCCCGCGAGGCAGGACTCCGCCACCGCCACCAGCAGACCGCCCTCGGCGATGTCGTGAGCGCTCGACAGCGACCCGGAGCGAACGAAATCGCGGATCGCCTCCTGCGCGGCGCGCAGCGCATCGACATCGATCTCCGGCAGGCCCGAGGGCAGCTCCTCGCCGCGGAGCTTGGCCAGCTCGGACCCGGGAAGCGCCGGCACGAACGGGCCCGCCAGCGCGATCGCGTCGCCCGCTCGCAGGAACCCCGACCGCCCGGCCCGCGCCACGTCGGGCAGCTCGCCGACGATTCCCACCACCGGGGTCGGGAAGATCGGCCCGCCGCCGCTCTCGTTGTACAAGGACACGTTGCCGCCGACGACCGGCATGTCCAGCGCGCGGCAGGCGTCGCCCAGCCCGCGGATCGCCTCCGTCAGCTGCCACGCGATGTGCGGCTTCTCCGGATTGCCGAAGTTCAGGCAGTTCGTCAGCCCCAGCGGCTCGGCGCCGGCGCAGGCGAGGTTGGCCGCGCACTCCAGCACCGTCTCGACGGTTCCCGTGTACGGATCACAGGCCACCCGCCGCCCCGAGCCGTCGATCGACACTGCGATCCCGCCGGGCGCCACAGGTAAAGCAAGAACAGCCGCGTCGGCCTGCTCGGGTCGCCGCACGGTGCGAGACTGCACGAGGCAGTCGTACTGCTGAAAGAGCGGCAGCCGCGAGGCGATGTTCGGCGATGCCAGCAGCGCGAGCAGCGTCGCGCGCGTGTCGCTTGCGCCAGAGGCCAGCACCGGCGACGGCGCCGGATACAGCCTGGCCGCCGGCGGCTCCACGACGAGGTCGTACAGCGGGCAGTCGTCCACCAGCGCCGGCACCGGCATGTCGGCGACCATCTCCTCGCCGACGAACACGCGCAAGGCGCGCGTATCGGTCACGACGCCGATCGCGGTCCCGCCGACCTCCCACTTGTCGCAGACGGCCAGCACCTCGTCCAAGGCAGAAGGCTCGACCACGCAGAGCATCCGTTCCTGCGACTCCGAGATCATGATCTCCCACGGCTCCATCCCCGCCTCGCGCAGCGGCACCAGCCCCACGTCGATGTCGAGCCCAACCGAACCCTTGGACGCCATCTCCGCCGACGACGACGTCAGGCCCGCTGCGCCGAGGTCCTGCAGCGCCACGAGCAACCCGCGGGAGAGCAGCTCCAGCGAGCACTCCATGACCTTCTTCTCGGCGAACGGATCGCCGACCTGGACGGTCGGCCGCTTCGCGGCGTCCTCCGCGCCCAGCTCGGCCGACGCCAGGACAGAAGCACCGCCGATCCCGTCGCGCCCCGTCGACGCGCCGAACAGCATCAGCAGGTTGCCGAGCCCCCCAGCGGCAGAGCGGATCAAGCCCTCCGACCGAGCCAGCCCCAACGCCATCGCGTTGACGAGGCAGTTCTGCTCGTAGGGCTCCTCGAAGTAGACCTCGCCGCCGATCGTCGGAACGCCGATCGAGTTGCCGTAGTGGCCGATCCCGGCGACCGCGTGGTCGAGCAGGTACTGCGAGCGCGCCGAGGACGGCTCGCCGAAGCGCAGCGAGTCCAACACGGCGATCGGCCGCGCCCCGATGGCGAAGATGTCGCGCAGGATGCCGCCGACGCCCGTCGCCGCGCCCTGAAACGGCTCGACCGCCGAGGGATGGTTGTGCGACTCGACCTTGAAGGCGACGACCCAGCCGTCGCCGACGTCCACCGCGCCCGCGTTCTCGCCCGGCCCCAGCGCCAGCCGGGGACCCGAAGTCGGCAGCGACCGCAGCAGCTTCTTCGAATGCTTGTAGGCGCAGTGCTCGCTCCACATCAACGAGAACACCGCCAGCTCGACCTCGTTGGGCGTCCGGCCGATCTGCTCGCAGATCAGCTCGTACTCCGCCGGCGTCAGGCCGAGGACGACGGCCTGCTCAACCGTGGGCATGCGCCATCGACGTGAAGATCTTCAGCCCGTCGACCGACCCCGTCAACGGGTCGACGGCGTGCTCGGGATGGGGCATCAGGCCGAAGACGTTGCCGGCCGCGTTGCTCACGCCGGCGATGTCGTTCGACGAGCCGTTCGGGTTTCCGTCGTGGGCGTAGCGCAGCAGCACCTGCCCCCGAGACTCCAGGGCCTCCAGATCGTCGGCAGGCGCGTAGTACCGCCCCGTCGTGTGCTTGACCGGGACCGACAGCACCTCGCCGGGCGCGCAGTCGCCGGTGAACGGAAACGACGCCCGCGCGACCTCCACACCGACCTGCCGGCAGATGAAGCGCCGCTCGAGATTCGGCAGCAGCGCGCCCGGCAGCAGCCGGGCCTCGCAGAGCACCTGAAAGCCGTTGCAGATGCCGAGCACGAGCCCGCCGTCGCGCGCGAAGCGGATGACGGACTCCATGACCGGCGAGAAGCGCGCGATCGCGCCGACGCGCAGGTAGTCGCCGTAGGAGAACCCGCCCGGCACGACGACGGCGTCGACACCTGCCAGATCGGCGTCGCGGTGCCACAGCAGCACCGCCGAGGCGCCCGGCACCCGCTCGCACGCCAGCACGGCGTCGACCTCGTCACACGAGCCGGGGAAGCGGATGACCCCGAAGCGCACGCTAGGAGGTGGATTCGAGGATCTCGTAGTCCTCGATCAGCGGGTTCGCGAGCAGCATCTCGCACATCGACTCGAGCTGGCTGGGGTCCTCGATCTCGAGCTCGATCAGCCGCCCGACGTGGACGTTGGAGACGCCCTCGAAGCCGAGCGCCGGCAGCGCGCGCTCGACCGCCACGCCCTGCGGATCCAGGATGCCGGCCTTCGGGCGCACGAGCACGCGCGCGTGGACGGTCATGGCGCCACGCGCTCGAGCCAGCCGTCGAAGCCGTCGCCGGTGATCGTCTCGTAGGCCTCGATGTAGCGTGCCCGCGTGCCCGCGACGACGTCGTCGGGGATCGCAGGCGCCGGCGGCTTCTTGTCCCAACCGGTGCCGGCGGCCCAGTCGCGCACGTATTGCTTGTCGAAGCTCGGCTGCGGGCGGCCGACCTCGTACGTGTCGGCGGGCCAGAAGCGCGAGGAGTCCGGCGTGAGCACCTCGTCGCCGACGCGCAGCACGCCCTCACGATCGAGCCCGAACTCGAACTTCGTGTCGGCGAGGATGACCCCGCGCGAGCGCGCGTGCTCGGCGGCGAACGAGTACAGCGCGACGGACAGGTCGCGCAGCTGCTCCATGACGGCGCGGTCGCCGACGATCTCGGCGGCGCGATCGAAGTCGATCGTCTCGTCGTGGCCGACCTCCGCCTTCGTCGAGGGGGTGAAGATCGGCTCCGGCAGTTGCGCGGACTCCTGCAGGCCCTCGGGCAGCGTGATTCCGGCGACGGCGCCCGTCGCGAGGTAGTCCTTCCAGCCCGACCCGGTCAGGTAGCCGCGCACGACGCACTCGACGGGCAGCATGTCGAGCTTCATCACCGAGACAGCCCGGCCGCGCGCCTCGTCGGGCACGCCGTCGGTGGCGGAGACGAGGTGGTGGGGCACGATGTGGCCCGTCTGCTCGAACCAGAACACCGACAGGGCCGTGAG
>DASYVZ010000019.1:0-4081 GCA_035936515.1 Solirubrobacteraceae bacterium
ACGAGCTCTTCGACGAGCGGCAGGTCGGGCGCGGCGCCCGTCTCGTCGCCCAGCAGCACGACGAGCCGCCGCATGTCCGCCTCGGCGTGGCGCGCCGCGGTGGCGATCGCCGCGAACGTCTCGGTGGTGAGCTCGCGGTCCACGCTGACGAGCCGCTGGCCTGCTCCGGCTTGGATGACCATGACGCTGAGCGCGTGCGCGACGATGTCGTGCAGTTCCGCGGCGATCCGTGCTCGCTCGTAGCGGACGGAGAGGCGAGCATGGGCATCGCGCTCGGCCTCGAGTTCCCGTGCGCGCTCGGCGAGGCGCTCGGCGACTTGCTCGCGGTCGGCGAGCGCGCGGCCCGCCGCCCAGGTGGTGACTGGCAGCAGGAAGGCGGGCATGCCGGCGTCGCCGGTGATCCACGCTCCAGCCAGCAAGCTGCCCGTGAACGCGACGAGGCCCGCGATGCCCCACCAGCGCCCGCCCCACCGGCCTGCCGCGAATGCGTGCCCCATGACGAGAAGCCACAGGACGAACGCCATCAGCCCGTGCGTGTCGAGCGCCAGCACCAGCATCGCCCCACACGCCGCGACCCAGGCGACAGGTGGACGAGGGCGGCTGAGGCACAGCGCGGCGCCCAGCAGCGCGGCGGCGACACCCGCTCGGGTGCCGCCGCCCTCGATGGCCACGCCGACGACGCCGAGCATCGCGCCGACGAAGCCCGCCAGCATGTCGGCGCGGCGCGGCATTGCCGTTAGGCTCCGGTCAGCACCGGAAGCTGCGCCACCGCCTCGGCACGGCCGCCGCGCGTGCGCGCCTGCAGCGTTCCGTGGTGCAGTTGGGTGCGCTCCCGCGCCCGCTGGATCGAGGCGGTGGCGTGGCCGCGGCGGCGTGCCGGCCCCCGCACGGCGAGCTCGAGCGCGTCGTCGCCGAAGCGGACCCGCACTTCGACGTCCGGCGCGTCCTCCAGCGCGTCGAGGAGGTGCTCGAGGATGCGATATGCCGACAGTTCGACGCCGGCGGGCAGGACGCGCGGATTGCCCTCGATCGTCAGTCGTGCGTCGCTGCCCTTGGCGTGAACGAGCAGCGCTTCGAGCTGGACGAGCGTGGGGTGTGGTGCGGTCGGCGCGCCGCCGTCGTCGTGGCGTAGGACGTCGACGACGGAGCGCATCTGCTCGAGTGTGCGCCGGCTCTGGTGCTCGATGTCTACGAGGGTCGCTGTCGCCGTCGCGGCGTCGGCCTGCTGGGCGCCGTCGTCGGCGAGGCGGGCGAGCTCGCCGAGGCGGCGCTGCAGCAACTCGTCGAGTTGCGCTGACAGGCGAGCGCGATCGGCGCTCACCTCCATGCGGGCACGCTCGTCGCGCGCGTTTCGAAGCTCAACGGTCCGCGCCTGCAACTCTGTGGCGAGGTCGGTGCGGGAGCGCGCGATGCGCCCAATGCCCCAGACAGCTGCGGTCACCGCTGCCATGACGGCGCCGAACGCGCCGAAGAACACGACGCTCTCGGCGGCGATGACGGCGAGCGCCAGCGCGAGCCCGATCTGCGCGTCACGACGCTCCAGTTGCGCGGCCGCCGAGTAGGCAAGCAGGAAGACGACCGCCAAGACCACGCCGCAGCGAATGACGTCGCTCCCGGTCGCGGCGACATGAACCAGATAGCCGACGAGCACTGCGCCCAACGCGGCGACGGGTGCGGCGCGGCGCCAGACCAGCGGCACCGTCACGAGCAAGAACAGCGGGATCGCCAGCACGCTCGCCTCGACCTCTGCGTCGACGACGTTGGCGTACATGAGCAGCAGACCTAGCACGCTGAGCACGGCGGCGATGGCGATGTCGCGCCTCGCGACAGATGCACCAATGGAGGTCATGGAACGAATCATGGCGGTAACAGGTCCCTTCTGAAAGAACAGTTGGCTGCGGGATTGGCGGCAGGTCGCAAGCAGCATCGGCCAGCGGCGCCCGGTCGTCGTCACCCGCGCGAATGAATCTCTGCGGGACCTGTCACCCGCCTGGGTGACGCGGGCGCGCTGGAGCGCGATGATGCTTCCGACATGGCGGACTCGTTCGTGACCATCCTGTTTGCCGATCTTGTCGGCGCGGCCGCTCTGTATGACCGCGTCGGCGACGACGCGGCGAACGTCGTGCGCCGTTCGCACTTCAGCGCGTTGCGTGAAGTCGTCGCGCGACACGGTGGGCGCGAGGTCAACTCCAGCGGCGACGGCTTGATGGTGGCCTTCGCCAGCGCCGTCGCAGCGGTGCGGTGCGCGATCGAGATGCAAGAAGCCACAGCGGCCCAGCCGCAGCGGCTTGCACTTCGTGCCGGTCTCGACGCCGGCGAGCCGCTCGTAGACGGCGACGACCTCTACGGCACACCCGTCATCGTGGCCCGCCGGCTGTGTGACGCCGCCGACGCCGGCGAGATCCTCGCATCTGACGCGGTCCGACACATCACGGGCAGCCGCAACGTCGACGTTCTGCGTCCCGCTGGCGTGCTCCGCCTGCCCGGAATCGCCGAGCCCGTAGCGGTCGTGCGCGTGCACTGGCGCGTCGCCGAGGCCACGCCGCCGCTGGTGATGGGCGACCCCGCACCACTCGACCGCCCCATCACGGTCGTGCTCGCCGACGACCAGCGCCTGGTGCTCACCGGCTTTCGCGTCATCCTGGAAGCCGAGCCCGACATCACCGTGGTCGGGCAGGCGTCCGACGGGCTCAGCGCCGTCGACATTGTCCGCCGCCGGCGCCCAGACATCGTGCTCATGGACATCCGCATGCCCGAGCTCGACGGCCTGCGCGCCGCCGAGCGCATCCTGGCGGACGCCGCGCTCGATACCGCGGTCATCATGCTCACCACGTTTGACCTCAGCCAATACGTCTATGAAGCGCTGCGCATCGGCGCCAGCGGCTTCTTGCTCAAAGACACCCCCGCCAACCGACTGCTCGACGCAGTGCGCGTCGTCGCCGCAGGCGACGCGCTGCTCGCACCCTCCATCACAAGGCGCCTCATCGAGCAGTTCGCCCGTGCAGCCCGGCCCGCCGCGGATGGCGTGCCACCCACGCTAGACGAGCTGACCGCACGTGAGCTCGACGTCATGCGCCTACTCGCGCGCGGACTGTCAAATAGCGAGATCGCTGCTGAGCTCATGCTCGGCGATAACACCATCAAGACGCACGTCACGCGGATCCTCTCCAAGCTCGGGCTTCGCGACCGAGTCCAAGCCGTTGTTCTCGCCTACGAGTGCGGACTCGTCGAGCGTGAGCTGTCGCCATAGCCACAGCTACGCCATCGCGCGCTAGGCGAAAGCCGCGCGCGATCCGCGTGCCGCGCGCTCGGCTCGACTGCCGCGGGTCAAACATGCGGTTTCACCGCTACGGATGACCGACGCCGCAGGTAATCACCCGCGCGGATGACGACATGACGCGCGCGCCCCAGCAGTTTGCGAATGGCCACCCCGCCGCGCGGAGGAAGCGATCTCGCAGGCCACGCCGCGGACGTGAGTCAGCGCGGCGCGGATGCGCGCCAGCCCTCAGCCCGCCGCACGATCCCGCGGGCGAGGACATACGACCAAAGGAGAACCATGAAGCTGAAGCCATCCCATCTCATCGCCATCAGCGCCGCCGGCGTCGCGGCACTGTCGGCCGGGATCGCGGTGCCGGCACTTACGACCGCACAGACGCCGGCGGCTACCGTGATCACCGTTCAGGAGAAAGTCCAGACGGTCGTCCAAGACGACGTCCCGCCGAAGGCCAAGCGTCATAGCGTGAGCGCGGGAGATCGTCTGATCACCCGCCAGTCGCTCTTTAATGCCGACGAGCGACGAATCGGCACGCTGTACACCGACTGCACAAGCGTCAGCGCGACAGCAACCTTCCCACGCCTGACGCTGCTGTGCACCGTGACGTACAAGCTTGGCCACGAACAGATCGTCGCCGTGGGTACGGCGCGGTTCAACGACGACGCCAGCGAGCTCCCGATCGTCGGCGGCACCGGCGCCTACGCAGGCGCGCGGGGAACGATCAAGATGACGAAGCCGATGAAGGGCTACGACAGCGCCGACGTGATCACGATCAACGGCTGACGCGCTGCAACGGTTCATGGGGGC
>DASYVZ010000020.1:0-14702 GCA_035936515.1 Solirubrobacteraceae bacterium
CGCTGCGCTCGAGGCGGTGGCCGAACACGCCCAGCAGCGCCGGCAGCAGCGTGAGCGCGGCGAGCATCGTCATCAGCACCGTGAGCGCGATGGCGAGCGCCATGCCCTGCAGCGACGCCAGGCCGAGCGCAAACAGCCCGAGCAGCGCGACCATCACCGTGCAGCCGGCCGACTACGGCGCCTGAACGGCCTCGCGCGCAACGCATCAACCCGAAACTGACCGCCGCGCACTGGGACGACATCCTGCGCGTCCTCGGATCGCTCTCCACCGGCACCGTCCGCGCCAGCGAGCTGCTGCGCGTCCTGCAAGGCGGCGGCCGACCCACACCCATCGGGCGCGCAATCGCCGAGCTCGGCCGCGCTGCCAAGACGCTGCACCTCCTGCACTACGTCGACAGCGACACCTACCGGCGCTGCATCGGCGTGCACATCAACCGCCACGAAGGCCGCCACTCCGTCGCCCGCATCATCTTCCATGGCAACCGCGGCGAACTACGTCAGCCTTACCGCGAAGGCGAAGAAGACCAACTCGCCGCGCTCGGATTCGCGCTCAACGTCCTCGTGCTCTGGAACACCCAATACATCGACGACCCGGTCGGTCACCTCCGCAGCAACGGCCGCGAGATCAGCGACGAGCACCTCGCCCGGCTCTCTCCGCTGCAGCACGAGCATGTCCTCATGCTCGGCACGTTCCCCTTCACGCTGCCTCAGGAGCTCGCTGCTGGCCAGCGTCGACAGCTACGCGGCGGCGACGGATCGGCTTAGCGTGCGTTCCTGTTCCGTTGCTACCGGAACGCCGGATCCCGGCTAGGCAGGCGGTGGAGCTACCAGCTACGGCCGCCGGCAACGCGCCGTCAGCGGCCGCCGCATCCCGCATCCGAGCGCCAGTAGCTGCGGCAGCCAACTCCCCGCGATCCGCATCGCGGCACCCAACCGCGACTAATACTAAGCGTTGCCAAACGCACGGCTGCTGTCGCTATCCCAATACGTCCGCGGCGCGCTGGCGGCGTCGTGCGAGTCGCGTGCTGTCGCGACGTCAGTGGTGGGGTGCGATGAAGAGGTCGCGGATGGTGATGGTGAGGATTTCGGGCGCGCGCTCCGGGGTGATCCTGTCGGCGCGGACTTGGTCGCCGCAGGCGTGCAGCAGGGCGAAGAAGCTGGTTACGAGCCAGTCAGTTGGCAGGTCGGTTCGGAATGCGCCGTCGGCTTGGCCGCGTTTGATGAGCTCGCGGATCGGCTGGATCGCGGCGTCGTGGGTGCGTAGGACGTCTGCGGAGACGAGGTGATCGGCGGTGGCTTGTGCGATTGCACGGTTGCGGTCCAGTTCGCGCCAGGCGACGGCGATGAGCCGTTCGAGCGCTTCGACAGCGGGGCCGGCGTGCGGCTCGGCGGCCTTGAGGGCCGTGCTGGCGTGTTTGACGGCGCGCTCCAAGACGGCGGTGAGCAGCGCCTCACGTGTCGGAAAGTGGGCGTAGACGGTGACACGCGAGACGCCGGCGTGCTCGGCGACCGCGCTGATGCTCGCGCCGTTTCCGCGTTCGAGCAGCGATACCGCGGCGTCGAGGATCGCGGCGACGTTGCGCTGGGCGGTGGCGCGGCGATGGTCGGTGGTTGCGTCGGGCATGCGCCATTGAACGTACCTCAGTGCATGAGGTGGCGGACTGTGCCGCTGGGCCGCACCGCCGGCAGCGTCAGCAGCGCGGCGAGCGCCAGCGCCGCCGCGAGTACGGCCGCGACGAGAAACGCGTCGCGGTAGCCGACGGCGAAGTCGGCGGCGGGGGCTGTCGCGGCGATCGCCGCGAGTATGGCGACGCCGAGCGCGGCGCCGATCTCGTGCGCGGTCATCATCAGCCCCGAGGCGATGCCGGCACCGTCTCGGTCAAGTTCGCTCATGGCGGTCACCGAGACGGCGGGAAAGACGAGCCCGACGCCGAAGCCGAGGATGACAAAGCCCGGCAGCAGATTGCCGAGGTAGCTCGCGTTGTCGGGCACGGCGGCCAGCAGCGCGGTGGCGGCGGCCATCAGCGACGCGCCGGCGACAGCCACGACGCGTGACGCGGCGTGACCGAGGAGGTGTGACGCGAGGTGCGCGCCGATCGCGATCGACACGGCGATCGGCAGAAAGGCCAGACCGGTTTGCAGCGCCGAGGCGCCGATGACGTGCTGGAGATACAGCGAGTTCAGAAAGAACGTGCCGACGAGGATGCCGGTCGCGCCGAGCAGGATCGCCGCGCCGGCCACGAGCGAGCGTGAGCGCCAGGTTCGCGCCGACAGCAGCGGCCGCTTGACGGTGCGCTCCGCGCCGATGAAGCCGGCTAGGAGCGCGGCGCTGAGGACGAGCAGGACGAGCGTGCGTGTCGAGCCCCAGCCGTACTCGGCTGTCTGTTGGAGGGCGTAGACGAGCACCACGAGGCCGCCCACGACGAGCCCGGCACCGGGCAGGTCGAGCTGACGGGCGCCGGCACCCGTCGGTCGCGCGGGCGACACGAGGCGCACCGCGAGCGCTGCGGCCACGACTCCCACCGGGATGTTGATGAGGAAGATCCATTCCCAGCTCAGCCAGGTCGTCAGGACGCCGCCGAGCAGCATGCCGGCGGCGGCGCCGGCGCTGGCGATCGCGCCCCAGACGGTCAGCGCGGTCGTGTGTTGCGTGCCGGTGTAGGTGGTGACGATGATTGACAGCGCGGCGGGGGTCAGCAGCGCCGCGCCGAGGCCCTGAGTGGCGCGTGCGGCGATCAACGTGACCGGCGACCACGCCAGCGCGCTGACCAGCGACGCGATCGTGAAGAGCGCCAGCCCGGCGAGGAAGACCCGCCGGCGGCCGAGTAGATCCGCGGCGCGGCCGCCGAGCAGCAGCAGTCCGCCGGCGAGCAGCACGTAGGCGGTGATCACCCACTGCAGATCAGCCGACGCGAAGCGCAGGTCCGCGCCGATCGAGGGCAGGGCGACGTTCACGACGGTGATGTCGAGCACGACCATGAATTGCGCGGCGCACAGCACGACGAGCGTCGACCACGGCTGCCGGCGCCGCGTCGCTTCGGGGTCGGTGTCTCGGGCGAGATCAGCTGTCGTCGTTGCGTGCACGGTCGCCTCTCGTTTCGACGCAGGGTTGACAAATGTGTCAAGGGTGATGCTAGCCTTCGCTTGACAGTGGTGTCAACCAAGAATTGAAGGAGCAGGAGTCGTGATCGGATCGCTCGTCCGCCTCGCCACGCAGCACCCGAGACGTGTCGTGCTCGTGGCGGTCGTGTTGACGCTGATCGCGGGCGTTCTCGGCTCGTCGGCGGCCGATCGGCTGGCGCCCTATGCCGCGGAGGACCCGCAGACGGAGTCGGTGCGCGCCGACGCGCTGCTTGCGCGTAGCGGCGTCGATGGCGGTGTCGATGTCGTCGCGCTCGTCAAGACGCCCAGCGGTGCCGCCTCGCGCTCGGGCCGCGCGCGTGTCGGGCAGGTCGCGGGGCTGCTGCGCGCCGAGCCGGACATCGGGCGCGTCGTGACGTTCGATCAGGGCGGCCGCGGCTTCGTGGCGCGCGATGGGCGCTCGACGTACATCGCCGCCGCCTTTCGGCGCGGCGTCGATGAGCACGCGGCGGGCAGGCGGCTGATCGATCGCCTCGGCGATCAGCCCGGCGTGACGCTCGGCGGCTCGGGCATCGCTAGCCCGCAGGTCAACGAGCAGACCGCGAAGGACCTCAAGCGCGCCGAGCTGCTCGTGTTTCCGTTGCTCTTCGCGCTGTCGTTTGTGTTCTTTCGCAGCGCCGTGGCCGCCCTGCTGCCGCTGCTCGTCGGCGCGATCGCGATCGTCCTGACGCTGCTTGGGCTGCGCGTCGCGGCGGAGTTCGCGTCGATCTCGGTGTTCGCGCTCAACGTCGTCATCGGGCTTGGCCTCGGGCTGGCGATCGACTACTCGCTGTTGATCGTCTCGCGCTACCGCGAGGAACTCGCGCGCGTCGGCCCCGGCGCCGCGGCGCTACAGCGCACGCTCGCCAGCGCCGGGCGCACCGTGCTGTTCAGCTCGCTGACGGTGGCGGCCGCGCTGGGCTCGCTGCTGCTCTTTCCCCAGCGCTTTTTGTACTCGATGGGCATCGGCGGCATGATCGTCGCACTGCTCGCGGCCGCGATCGCGCTGCTCGTCCTGCCGGCCGTGCTGGCACTGCTCGGACCGCGCGTCAACGCACTCGCCCCGGCGAGGCTGCAGCGCGCCGCCAACGCAGACGCGCGGCCCGCTCGATCGGGCGGCTGGTATCGCCTGTCGCGCGCGGTGACGCGCCGACCGCGACTGATCGCGACCGCCACGGCAACGCTGCTGATCGCGCTCGGCACGCCCTTTCTTGACATCAAGCTGACCGCCGTCGACGCAAGCGTGCTGCCGCCGTCAAGCAGCGCGCGGCAGGTCGACAGCGCGCTCAAGCGCGACTTCGACGTGCGGCGCACGAGCCCGATCACGCTCGTCGCTCAGACGCGACCCGGCAGGCAGCTTGAGCGCTACCTCGCCGACGTGCGCGCCCTGCCGGGCGTCGCGGACGTCTCGCGGCCACGGCCGCAGGACGCGGGGCTGACGCTCGTCGACGTCATCGCGCGCGACGACGCGCTGAGCGACAGCGCGCAGCAGACAGTGCGCGACGTGCGCGCGCTCGACGCGCCGTTCACGGTGCTCAGCCGCGGCCAGACCGCGACGCTCGTCGACTTGAAGGCAAGCCTCGCCCACCACCTCCCGGGGGCCCTGGCGCTGCTCGCCGCGACGACCTTCATCGTGCTGTTTGTCATGACCGGCTCGGTCGTGCTGCCGATCAAGGCCCTCATCATGAACCTGCTGACCCTGTCAGCAGCATTCGGGATCCTCGTGCTGACCTTTCAGCACGGGCGCCTCGAGGGGCTGCTCGACTACACAAGCCAGGGGGCCCTTGAGGCCACCCAGCCAATCTTCCTGTTCGCCGTCGCGTTCGGGCTGTCGACCGACTACGCCGTCTTCTTGCTGGCGCGCATCAAGGAAGCACGCGACGCCGGCGCGCCCAACAACGAAGCCGTCGCCCTCGGACTCGAGCGCACCGGACGCATCGTCACCGCCGCAGCGCTGCTGTTCTGCGTCGCCGTCGGCGCGTTTGCAACCTCGGAGATCATCTTTCTCAAGCAGCTGGGCATCGGCACCGCACTCGCCGTCCTGATCGACGCCACGATCGTCCGGGCGCTACTGGTACCCGCGCTGATGGCGCTGCTCGGCGACCGCAACTGGTGGGCACCGCGACCGCTCGCGCGGCTACACAACCGCCTCAGACTCCGCGACGAGGCGTCGCCAGCATGACCCCGAACGACTTGCCGGCCCCCGCGTTGCGACCAGCCACGGCAGCCGATGCCGCAAGGCTGAGCGAGCTCGTCCAAGCCGCCTACGGACACTACGTCGAGCGCCTCGGCGCGCCGCCAAGACCGATGACCGACGACTACTCAGAGGTGGTGGCCAGCCGGCGCGTCATCGTCGCCGAGCGCAGCGGTGAGATCGTCGGGCTGATCGTCCTTGCGCTGAACGCGGAGGGCTTCCTCGTCGACAACGTCGCCGTCGACCCCTCGCATCAGGCAAGCGGAGTGGGCAGGGCCCTGCTCGAGCGCGCCGAGGCCGAAGCGCGGCAGGCAGGATCGCGCTCGATCCATCTCTGCACTCACGAGAAGATGACCGAGAATCTCGCCCTGTACTCGCGGATCGGCTACGTCGAGTACGACCGGCGCCTACACGACCAGACATGCCTCGTCTACCTGCGCAAGCAGCTCGCCTGAGCACGAAGGGGAGGCTGGGTGAGGTAGCGAACGCACGGAGCGCAGACGACTTGAGCGCTTTTCGGACCGCGTCGCCGTCGAGGAATCTCCTGAGCGCTGCCGTTCACATAACCATTGTCGGGCGTCGATTTGAGGCTCCCGCTGAGCGCCCTCCCGAACTCGACGGCGAGCGCGCGGGCGCGACCGGCAGCTCAGAGCTGCTCGGTCGCGCGAGTTTGCGCTAGCGCAAGGCTTCGTAGAAGCCGTGCCGCCAGGTGCGGTACTGCGGCTGCCAGCCGAGCCCGCGCTTGGCGCGCGAGTTGTCGGCGCCCTTGAGGCTCTCCATCCACTGCACGGGTGCCTTACCGGCCGCGAGGATCGCCATCGGGCGCGGCGCCTTCATGGGCTTCTTGGCTCGCAGTGCTTCGGCGAATACCGGCATCCACTCGGCCATCGTCGCCGGCTCGTCGTCGACGACGTTGTAGGTGCCCGGCGTGGCGGTCAACGCCTTGACCGTCGCGTCCGCCGCGTCGTCGATGTGCACGAACGAGAAGACGCCCTCGCCCTTGCCGATGATCGGGTACATCCGCTTGCGCATCTGCTGTTCGACGTCGCCAGCTGCGTCATACCACGTGCCCGGCCCGTAGAACATGCCGTAGCGCAGGATGACGGCCTCCATCCCCGAGTCGCGCACCATCTCCTCGACCTCCTGCATCGTCTTCACGGCGGGGCCGATCGGGCCCGGCGCCTCTGTGTAGAGCGGGTGTTCCTCGCGCACGGGCCTGCCGTTGGCGATACTGGGGCTGTACCAGTAGGCCGAGCTTTGCTGGATGAAGCGCTTGACCCCGGCCTCGCGGCTGGCGAGCAGGAGGTTCTGCGTGCCTGCCTTTCGGACGCGATTGTTCCACCGGGGAACCCCTGCGGCGCCGGCCGAGCGGTCAGAAGGCGGCCAGAGCGGCTGCAGCTCTCAGGTCGAGCCGACGACGATCTCAGTGAGAGTCGTCGTGTCGGGCGGTGGCATCCGACACGACCGCTAGGTCCTCGGGTTGGCGGCGGGCTGACTCCTTAACCTGATCTCGGCCGATGGGGTCTGACTGTCGGTGGTTGTGTCCCCCGACTCCAGTGGTCCGCCGGGCAATAGACGTAACAAGAGCGCGCGTCCAAACCCGAATGTCACCGGCACGAAGCGGCGCGGATCAGCGCTGGGCGGCGCGATCAGCGCTTCGTGAGCGCCATGGCGGCCGCAACCACATTGTCAGCGATCCGCTGCGCGCTCATGCCGCGATCGTGGCGTTGCCGACGGTAGAGCTCGGCCGCGAGCGGAGCGAGCAGTAGCTCGGACAGCCACTCGGCGTCGAGGCCTTCATCGATCGCCTTGAGGAGGACCTCGACGTGCAGCCGCCAGGCCCCGTAGGCGCCGACCCGGTAGCGGGCGCCGGGCGACGAGCCCTCCGAGGCGATGACGACATCGAGGTTCCGCTCGGTCAGCTCGCAGAGCGCGCGCAGGAACGCGTCCAAGCGCTGCGCGGGCGGGGCCCCGGGTCCCAGCGGCGGCGGCCCTGACAGCAGCGCGTCCTGCAGTGCGCGCTCCTGTTCTCCGATCGCCACGGCGATGACGGCCGCCTTGTCGCCGAAGCGGCGGTAGATCGTCCCGATGCCAACGCCGGCGGCGGCGGCGATGTCGCGAACCTCGACGTTCGCGACGCCGTGGCGGCGGAACAGCTCTGCGGCGGCCGCGGCGATCGCGGCCTCGTTGCGCGAGGCGGTCTCGCGCTGACGCCGCCAGGCGGCGCCGCTATCGGGCTTGACGACCGGCAGCTCGTCGTTCATCGCTGCGGGGAACCCTGCCAGAGCGACGGCAGCCAACGGACAACGGCAGCCACAGCGGAGGGTGTGGCCGGTCGAGCGTGCATCAGCGGCAAGCATAGTCGACCTACGGAACTTGCTCCGGGACTGCTAAGTTGTTATGGTACGGAACACGTTCCGCAACTTGCTGGAGGACCGCGATGAACATCGCCACGCAGACCTTCGAAGGCGTCTTCGACGCCGACGTCAACCACTCGTCGATCGAAGCCGAAGTGCGCCACATGGGCGTCGGCTCCTTCCGCACCCGGCTCGAGGACGTCTCGGCCCGGCTGGTTTCCGACGGCGCCGGTGTGCGTCTCGACGGCACCGCCGCCGTCGAGTCGATCTCGATCCGCAAGCCGCCGGAGTTCCGCGAGCACGTCGTCAACGGGGAGGACTTCTTCGACGCGCGCAACCACCCACAGATCCGCTTCAAGAGCGATCGCATCACGCTCGGCGAGGACGGGACGATCGACCTCACGGGCGAGCTGACGATCAAGGACATCACCCGCCCGATCACCGCAACGGGCAGCTTCCGGCCCCCGATCGAGGATCCCTACGGAGGCGTGCGCGCCGCGATCGACCTCACCGCGACGATCGATCGCCGCCAGTTCGGCCTCGGCTGGCAGGCCCAGCTGCCCAACGGCGGCAACGTCCTCGGCTGGGACGTGACCATCGACGTGCACCTCGAGCTCGTCCGGGTCTGACCGTGCGGGTGCTCGCCATCGCCGGCAGCCTCCGGCCCGGCTCCTACAACCGCATGCTCCTCGATGCCGCCGCCCGCCTGCTGCCGGAGGACGTCGAGATCGAGATCTGGGACGCGCTGGCCGAGATCCCGGCCTACGGTCAGCACCTCGACGGCCCCCTGGCGCCCGCACTGGTGCACGCGCTCCGGGACGCGATCGCGGCGGCCGACGCGCTGCTCATCGCCATAGCGGAGTACAACGCGTCGCTTCCCGGCGCACTCAAGAACGCCCTCGACTGGGCCTCGCGGCCGTATCCCGACAACGCGCTGCGCGGCAAGCCGGCCGCCGTCATCGGCGCCTCTACCGGCCCGTTCGGGGCGGTGTGGGCACAGGCCGAGGTACGCAAGGTGCTCCGCACCAGCGGCGCGCGCGTGCTCGACGACGACCTCCCGGTCGGCCAGGCGCACGATGCCTTCGACGCCGGCCGGCGGCTCGTCGACGAGGATCTGTCCGCGCGGCTGGCCGCGCTGCTCACCGCCCTCGTGGCGGAGGCCGGCGCCCTCATCGCGTGCGCCACCTGACCCCGCATCGAACCCCCACCAAAGGGGAGGATCCATGGCCGCGACCATCACGCGCGACGAGCTCAAGACAGCGATCGACGCCGGCGAGGTGACCGACGAAACCCTGAGCGCCGAGCACTTCGAGCAGGGCCACCTCCCCGCCGCGATCCACAACCACTTCGAGCAGATCGCTGAGAAGCACCAGCGCTGCTGCCCGAGTCTCCTGCCAGGCGCCCACTTCCCCAGCTGCGGCCTGCATCGCATCCATCCTCGAGCTCAACGGGCGCAGAACGACGAGTCTCCGATGGCGCTCGTGGAACCCATGACGTCCGCCCTCGGCGTCAGCTCTCGCTGGCGGGACGCTGAGGAGCGTGAACGCCGTCAGCGTTGCGGCTCCGATGACGATGTACCTGCGAGATCGCATTTCTGCCTCCCCTTGCTGTCCTCCCGCGCTGGCGCCCATCTTCGGGTGCCTGCCGCAAGACATGTCGGTGAGGCGCAGACGGTCGCCGCCTAGGCGGCATTTTTTGAAGCGGGGCCTGGAGAGGAGACGGCCGCCTACGGCGGCGCCTCAAGCGAATGGCGTATCCGCGATGCACTGCCTACAGGGGTGATGCGCACCCCACGGAGGTTCCGCAACCGCGTTAGAAGGCGGCGAAAGCGCGCTCCCTCGCGACGCGCACGGGCCAGCGGGCGTGGAGCGTTCAGCGGGGCGGTTAGGGAAACGGGTCGGCCACCGGCTTCGCGCTTGGAGCGTCGGCGTCGGGGTCGCGCTCGAGTGCTTCGGCGAGGGCGTGGAGGGTGGCCTGTGCCTCTTGTAGGCGGTCTTGTGGCCAGTCGGCGAGCAAGGTGTTGAATCGCGAGCCGAGCGCCTCGATGAATTGCTGGACGGCCTCTTTGCCCTGGGGGCTGAGTTCGACGAGTTTGAGTCGGCCGTCGCTCTCGGCGGCGCGGCGCTGGAGCAGCCCTCGGTTTGCGGCGCGCTCGACGAGGTGGCTGACGTTCGAGCGGTCGCAACGCAGGAACGTCGCGATCTCGCCGATCGGTGCTGGACGTTGAGCGGCGCAGAGCAGTTGCGCCTGTTGAGCTGTCACGCCTAGCTCTCGGCCTGCCTCGGTGTAGGCGCGGTCGACGGCCATCATCAGGCGCACGAGTCCCCGCACGATCTGGTCGCGCCCGTCGTTCGCGCTCGCGTCGGTCATCGCTACAGCCTATCTGTCCTTGACAACACCACGGGTATGCGTGCTAACGTCACGTAACTCAGTGATGGCGTCACGTACATTCAGGTCAGGAGGAGTCATGGGCATGATCGGTCAGCAGGCGCCGGGCGCGGGAGTGGTCTGGGTTGGGCGTGGTCGGCAGGCGTTGCGGCTGATGGGCGCGGCGGGTGCAGTCCTCGCGGCCGTCGCCGTCTGGGTGGTCGCGGAGGTCGCCTTCGGGTTGGACTTGCGCCAGCCGGCGGCTGACGGCCAGGCAGCCGATGACATCGACGTGGGGCATGTCGTCTTCGCCGCGGCGGTCGGCTCGCTCGTCGGCTGGGCGCTGCTGGCCGCCCTCGAACGGATCACGTCGCGCGCGTACGTCATATGGCGCGCGGTCGCGGCGCTAGCGCTGCTCGCATCGCTCGGCGGCCCGCTCAGCGGCAGCGGAATCACTACGGCAAATCGTCTGGTGCTGGTGCTGATGCATCTCGTCGTCGCTGCCGTGGTGATCGCGGTGATGTACCGCACGTCGCGCGCCACGGCCTTGTCGGCGAGGAGCTCGTCATGAAGACCGAGGAGCGCGTTGGCGCAGACGATGCGGTACGGGTGCTGGGGATCGCGGGAAGCCTGCGGCGGGCCTCGTACAACCGCCGCTTGCTGCGCGCGGCCGTCCGTCTGTCGCCGGCTCAGCTCGATCTCACTGTCTGGGACCGGCTCAAGCTGCTGCCGCCGTTCGACGAGGACGACGAGCATGACCCGGCGGCGGTGGTGCTCGAGCTGCGCGCGGCGATCGCAGCCTCCGACGCGCTGCTCGTCGTGACTCCGGAGTACAACGGCTCGCTGCCCGGCCAGCTCAAGAACGCGCTTGACTGGGCGTCGCGGCCGCGCGCGGAGAGCGTGCTGCATCAAAAGCCGGCGGTGGTTCTCGCCGCAAGCCCGTCGCGCTCCGGCGGGCGAAGCGCGCAGGCCGACACCCGACGCGTCCTCGCTCGCGCCGGCGCTCGGCTTATCGAGCGAGAGCTCGGCGTCGCGCAAGCCCACGCGCGCTTCGGACCAGACGGCGAGCTCAACGACGACGTCCTGCGCCGCGAGCTCGTCGAGCTGCTGACCGAGCTCTATGAGGAGCTCGCCGCCGTCTCGGCCGCGTCGACACACCTAGCCAGATAGGAGAGGATCATGATCTCAACGCCCGTATCGATTGCCGTCGTCGTCGCCGACGTGGCGCTGGCGCTCCTGCTGATAGCGGGGATCACCTACGCGGCGCGCCGCGAGCGGCGCCCGGCCGTGCTCTGGCTGGGCGGCGGCGCCGTCGCCGCGTGGTTTGTGCTCTCGCTCGTACTCGCCCGCCAAGGCGCCTTCGAGACGACGGCGCAGACGACGATGCCACCCGCGATCGCGCCGGCGATCGTCATCCCGACCGTGCTCGGCTGCGCGCTGCTCGCGCTCGCGTCGGTGCGGCAGACGATCGCCCGCCTGCCGCTGCACTGGCTCGTCGGCGTCCAGATCTACCGCGTCGGCGGCGGGCTGTTTCTGATCGCCTGGCTGCAGGGCGACCTGCCCGCCGAATTCGCACTACCGGCGGGGATCGGCGACGTCCTCGTCGGGATCGCCGCGCCGTTCGTCGCGATCTCGCTCGCGCGCGACGGCGCGCAGCGAGCCTGGCCGCGCGTGCTCGCGTGGGCCACGCTGGGCATCTTCGACCTCGTCGTCGCGGTCACGTTCGGGCTCCTGACAGCACCCAGCACGGTCCAGCAGCTCGCCCTCGACGAGCCCAACACCGCGATCACGAGCTACCCCCTCGTGCTCATCCCGACGTTCCTCGTACCGGCGTCGATCATCCTGCACGTCTACGTCATCGCGCGCCTCGTCCGCCCGCCGCAGGCGGCGCGCCGGCCGCGCGTTGCGTAACCCGTCCGGTCCCCGAGCGCAGCCCGTGGCGCACACTGCCGCGTCAATGACCGACGATCACCGCAGCTCATCGGCCGCGGAATTGATCGATGTGCCTGTGGCGCGTCGGCTGATCGACCGCCAGTTTGCGCAGTGGCACATCTGCCCATCACGCCTGCCGTCGACTTCGGCTCGTGCGGCGTCGCTGACCCCGCATGCGACACTGTCATCGCGCGGACATTCTTCTCCGGGGCAAGCCGCGGCCAGCTTCTGCACTGACCTGGCCGCCGATTCCGCGACGTGGTCACGCAGGCGTGCGTGGGCGCTGTGGAAGGCGCGGATCTCGCTCAAGGGCCATCTCGAGCGCGACGATCCCGGCCGGAGCTCGACGCCACGTCGACGAGATCCTCGCCGACTACGCCGAAGAACAGTGACGCGGCCTGCCGATCTGCCGAAGCGGACTACGAGGGTGCTGACGTGATCGTCGACGTCGTGCTCGGCGTGCATGTCGCCGCCGGGGCCGCTGCAGTCGCAATCGGCCCGTTCGCGATCAAAGACGCCGTGCGTTCCGCTCCTCCCGGCGCTGCGGGTCACACCTACCACTGGCTCGTTGGCGTGATCTGCCTGTCGGCGATTGTGCTCGCCATGGTCGACCTCTCACAGCTGTGGTTCTTCGTGCCGATCGCCGCCGGTTCGTATGCCTTCGTGTTTGTCGGCTACCGCGCCGCCGCACGTCGCCACGGCAGATGGCGCGAAGCCTACGTGCGCGGCACCGTCGGCGCGTACATCGCGCTTCTTACCGCAGTACTGGTCGTCAGTGTCAGCGACATGCCGGCCCTCTGGCTGTTGCCGACCGCGCTCGGGGTACCCGCAATCCACCTGCTCCGCCGACACGGAAGCGGCGCAACACAACGATGAGATCGAGGCGGGACGTTGCGGCGTGCGGTACACCACATGCAGGCCCCACGCGCCCGTGCGTCGGATGCTCAAACGCGCCCGGCACCGTCCCGACAACGCTGAACCCCAACCGCTCGTAAAGCTCGACCGCCGACGCGTTGGACTCCACAACGGCCTTGAATTCCCGCGTAGCCATACTCTCGCGCCCACTGCAGCGCAAACCGGCACGGCACGGTCCCCACCCTCGCCGGGGGCGTCGGCCGCGACCATGAAGCTCGCCGTCGACGCATGCGGCCCCGGACCCGGAAGGTTCGTCCCCATCTTCGCCGTACCGAGAACGCGACCTTCTTCGACTGCCACGACCGTGAGGTGCGGAGGCGCCTCGACCCACATGTCGTGTGCCTTCGCGGCGCTCATCCCGGGGTCATACGGAAACGACTCCGGCGCCCGCACCACGTCCTCGATGATCGACCACATCCGAGGCCAGTCACCATCGACCAACTGCCGGATCAGCACGGGCGCTGACGCTATCGCGCCCGTGCTCCTCCTGAACTGGCGAGCAGTGCTGCCGCGACCCCGAGGTAGACCGCGGCGAAGGCTGCGAACAGCGTGGCATGGTCGGCGACCGTTGAGCCCGCGGCGTAGCCGGCGAAGGCGGCAAGCACCAGCAGTTCGGTTCCGAGACCTGCCAAGGAGGTGATCGTCGATCGTGCCGGGCCCTCAATCGCGGTCTGCAACCGTGCGTCGACGACGACTGTTGCCGTCTGAAAGGCACAGAAGGCGACGGCGATCAGGACAAAGCCGCTAGATCGGCCGCTGATTGCGCCGAGGCAGAGCGCGGTCGCCGCGGCGACCAGCAGCGCCGCGAGCGCGCGTATGGACATGTGGGCCGCCGGCCCGCCCAGCAGGCCGCCGGCCGCGACGCCGAGGTACACAAGCAAGAACAGCAGCGGGACTGCCTCGGTGGTGGCGCCGGTCTCGGCTGCGAGCAGCGGGATGTACTCGTCCAGCGCGCCCCAGATCGCTGAGACGGCTGCCACGAGCAGCAGGGCGCCGCGCAGGCCACGCTTGGAGCGCACCTCGCCCAGGCCGGCCTTCAGTACGGCCGTGTAGCACCGGAGGCCACCGCCTGCGTTGGGACCGTGATGCGTCCTGTGCTCCGGAAGGCGCGCTGCGACCGCCGCTGCCGCGATAGACGCCAGCACGCTCACGACGCCGACGGCCGTGAAGCCCCCGAGCGCGAACACCGGCGCGGCCAGTCCGATCGCCAGCGCGCTGGCAGCTGTTCCGATCGCGGCCGCACGACCCATCAGATGTGCGTAGCGCGACGCGGCGCCGACCCGCTCGAGCTCCTCATAGACCAGCGCCTCCAGAGCGCCGGACTGCAGCGCGCCCTGCACGCCCCACAGGATGAACCCGAGCGCGAACGCGGGGTATGACGGCACGACGATCCACAGCGCGAAGCCGGCGCCGGCAAGCAACGGTCCGACAACGAGCAGAGCGCGGCGAGACGTCGCGTCGGCCCACGCACCGGACGGGATCTCCAGCGTAAGGCTCGTGATCGACCAGATCGCTAGCAGCGATGAGAGCTGTGCTGTCGACAGCCCGTGCTGGGCAAACAGCAGCACATACAGCGCGTAGAGCAACACGAAGTCGCCCAGAAACGCGTAAGCGTACAGCCGGACGGCGAGGGATGCCTCCGCGCGATTGGCGCGGTGTCGGCGGTCAGATCAACATCGGCGCATCAGCCAAGGGTATCGGTGTCCGGGCGGGCGCGAAGTCCTTGAGCCGCGGGCACGACGCGGCGCCGCTAATGGCCGACATGTGCCACGCCGACGCCGCTCAGTGCTGTGTCAGTTGCTCGGTAGCGGCGCGCT
>DASYVZ010000021.1:0-1869 GCA_035936515.1 Solirubrobacteraceae bacterium
GGTCGTGACGGTCGCGGCAGCTCCCGAGTGCTCCGACGGCCTGGACAACGACGGCGATGGCCGGATCGACTTCCCGCTGGATCCCGGATGCGCGGGTGCGAGCGACAACAACGAGGTCGATCCTCCGCCGGTCGTCGGCTCGTCGTCGAGCCAGACGCTGCCGCAGCTCAGCCCATTCCCGGTGGTGCGTCTGCGCGGAAGGATCTTCAGCAGCAGCGTGCGCGTCACGCTCTTGACCGTGCAGGCGCCCAAGCAGTCGCGGATCACCGTGCTGTGCCGTGGGCGTTCGCGCTCATGTCCCAGGACGAGGTACACGCGGCTGACGCGGACGTCGCGCGTGAGGCTGCGCTTGTTCGAGCGCCGCATGCGGGCGGACACTGTGGTGCGGATCTTCGTCACGAAGCCCGGCCGCGTGGGCAAGTACACGCGCTTCACCGTGCGCCGAGGCATGGCACCGTCGCGCATCGACCGATGCGCGACTCCGGCCAAGCGCATCATTCGCTGCCGCTAGCCCCGCGCGCGATCCACGCGCGCGGTCCCGCACCAGAGTTGATGCTCTCTGGACAAAAGATCTCAGCGAGCTACACTGAGATCTATGCAACCTGACCGCTTCACGATCAAGACCCAGGAGGCCCTGCAGGCCGCGCTTGCGCTCGCCCATGAGCGACGTCATTCGCAGATCACGCCGATTCACCTTCTCGCCGCGCTCCTCGACCAGGAGGGCGGCTTCGTCACCCCCGTCCTCGGCAAGGTCGGCGTCTCGACGGACGCGCTGCGCAGGGACCTCGAGTACGCCCTCGGCGACATGCCGACGCTCGGCGCCGAGGCCGAGCCGACGATGGCCCCCGAGGTGCTCCAGACACTGCGCGCCGCCGAACGCGAGATGCGCGACCTCAAGGACGACTACCTCTCCGTCGAGCACGTGCTGCTCGCGCTGGCGCACGACGAGGGCGCTGCCGGTCGCGCGCTGAAGGGCGCCGGCGCGACGCGCGAGCTTCTGCTCCAGGCGCTCGCCGAGGTGCGCGGCTCGCATCGCGTCACCGACCAGTCGCCGGAGGAGAAGGTCCAGGCGCTCGAGCGCTACGGCCGCGACCTCACCGCCGAGGCCGACGACGGCAAGCTCGACCCGGTCATCGGCCGCGACGACGAGATCCGCCGCGTCATCCAGGTTCTCAGCCGCCGCACGAAGAACAACCCCGTCCTCATCGGCGAGCCGGGCGTCGGCAAGACCGCCATCGTCGAGGGCCTCGCCCAGCGGATCGTCGCCGGCGACATCCCCGAATCGCTCAGAGACCGCCGCGTCATCGCGCTGGACATCGGCGCGCTGCTGGCCGGCTCGAAGTACCGCGGCGAGTTCGAGGAGCGCCTGAAGGCCGTCCTCAAGGAGGTCCAGGACGCCGGCGGGCAGGTCGTGCTGTTCCTCGACGAGCTGCACACGATCGTCGGCGCGGGTGCCGCGGAGGGCGCCGTCGACGCCGCCAACCTGCTCAAGCCGATGCTCGCGCGCGGCGAGCTGCGCGCGGTCGGCGCGACGACGCTCGACGAGTACCGCAAGCACATCGAGAAGGACGCCGCGCTCGAGCGCCGCTTCCAGCCCGTCTACGTCGGCGAGCCGTCCGTCGAGGACACGATCGCGATCCTGCGCGGGCTGAAGGAGCGCTACGAGGTGCACCACGGCGTGCGCATCCAGGACTCCGCGACGATCGCCGCCGCGACCCTCAGCCATCGCTACATCGCCGACCGCTTCCTGCCCGACAAGGCGATCGACCTCATCGACGAGGCCGCCTCGCGGCTGCGCATCGAGATCGACTCGATGCCCGAGGAGATCGACGAGCTCAAGCGCCGCGCGATGCAGCTCGAGATCGAGCT
>DASYVZ010000022.1:0-2401 GCA_035936515.1 Solirubrobacteraceae bacterium
AACGTCTCGCCCAGACGCGTCAGCGGCCACAGCAGGCGCTGGACGATGAAGATCCCCACGCTGTACACGCCCACCGCGAGGTCGCCGGCCAGCACCCGCAGCCCGCCGAGCACGAGGATGAACAGGAAGCCGACCAGGATCGCCATGCGGATCAGCGGGACGAACAGCGACGACAGCCGGATCGCCTCACGGTTGCGCTCGCGATAGACCTGCGAGTCGGCGGCGATGCGCGCGATCTCGTTGTCCTCGGCGGTGAAGGCCTTGATGGTGGCGATGCCCGACAGGTTGTTGCCCAGCGACGCATTGAGGTTGCCCACCTGCTCGCGCACGGCCGCGTAGCGCGGCTCAAGCAGGCGCTGGAAGCGCAGCGTGCCCCACAGGATGATCGGGATCGGCGCCATCGCGAACCACGCGATGCTCGGCGCGACCACGAAGAACGCGCCGCTGATGATCACGACCGTGGTGAGCACCTGGAGGATCTCGTTGGCGCCGCGGTCCAGGAACCGCTCGAGCTGGTTGACGTCGTCGTTGAGCACCGACAGCAGTCCGCCGGTCGAGCGGTCCTCAAAGTACGCCTGCTCCAGCCCCTGGACGTGGGCGTAAGCGTCCATGCGCAGCTCGTGCTGCACGGTCTGCGCGAGGTTGCGCCAGCCGAGCTGGAACAGGTACTCGAAGACGCTCTCCAGGATCCAGATCACGGCCGTGGCCGCGGCCAGCGCGAGCAGCTGCTGGCGCAGGTCGACAATCCCGAGCGACGCCAGCCAGGAGTCCTGCCGCTCGACGACGGTGTCGACCGCGACGCCGATGAGCAGCGGCGGGGCGAGGTCGAAGATCTTGTTCAGCACGCTGAACAGCGACGCGACGACGACGTCGCGGCGGTGACCGGAGGCGTGCTGCCAGAGGCGGGCGAGTGGGTGGGCGCGCGTCACGCGGTGAGGCGGCCCCAGCCGTAGACCCACGAGACATCCGGGGCGCCGGCGAGATCGGGGCGCGACTCGACTTCGACCTCCGCGTAGCCGGCGTCGAGCAGCAGTGCACGCAGCTGCTCAGCGGTCACCGAGGTCGCCCACACCGTGCCGGCCGGCGGATCCTCGACCGGTGCGAGGTCCGAAGACCCCTCGCGAAACGACACGAAGATCGGGCCGCGCGCCTGCACGCGGCGCCACTCCGCCAGGGTGCGACGGATCTGCCCCTTGGGCATGTGGTGCAGCGCCGCCGGCGCCCAGATGCCGTCGAAGACCCCGTCGCCGAACGGCAGCCGGCGGTAGTCCCACTCGGCGAGCGCTCCCTTGGGGAACAGCGTTCGGGCGAGCTTCATGCACCCGTGCGCGCGGTCGCCGCCGACGATCTTCAACCCCTGGTCGCGCAGCAGACGGACATCCAGCGCGGGGCCGCAGGCGACGTCCAAGACACGGCTGCCGCGCCCCGCCAACGCGCCGAACTTGCGGATCGCATCCAGCGGCCGGCGCTGGCGCCACGCCTCCTGATACGCCACAGCAGCGGCGTCGTAGGCCGCCACGGTGCGGTCGATGCGATCCTCGGCGGCTTGGGCGGCATCCTGCGTGGTCTCCATGCAACCGCGCATGGTAACCACCCGTGGCACTCGCTACGTGCGCGAGCGCGAACCCGGCGGCGTCAGACCCACGGCGAAGCGCATGTGCACGGACACGCCGGCGTCGCGGCGGAAGTCGACGACGTCGGCAAGTCCGCGGATCAGCGTGACGCCGAGCCCGCCGTCAGCATTCCAGTTGCGGCCGCCGATGGAGTCCGGCGCAGCGCCCTCCGGGCCGGCATCGGCGATGGTGACCCCGAACTGGTCGGCGCCGGTGGGGCCGAACGTCAGCGTGATGGCGCTGGTCTCGCCGGCGCGTTGATGTGCCTGGATGGCGTTGGCAGCCGCTTCGCTGACCGCAATCTTCAGATCCTCGATGCGGTCGTTGGTCATGCCCGCCTGGCGAGCAGCTGCGGTGACGACGAGTCGAGCCAGCCCCACGTACTGCACATCGGGTGGGACGCGTAGCTCGACGTCGGGCACTACTCGGAGTCCTGAAGGGCCTCGTCGAGGGAGTCGTGGATCGGGAAGACCTTCGTCAGGCCGGTGATGCGGAAGATCTTGAGGATGCGCTCCTGGTTGCACACCAGCGACAGGCTGCCGTCGTGCGAGCGAACGCGCTTCAGACCGCCGACGAGCACACCCAGACCCGTCGAGTCGAGGAACTCGACCTTCGTCATGTCGACGATGATCTGGTAGTGGCCCTCGCCGACCAGCTCGACGAGCTTCTCGCGGAGCTTGGGCGCCGTGTAGACGTCAACCTCTCCGCCGACCTCGAGAACAGTGCGGTCGCCTTCTTTGCGGTGGTTCAGCGTCAGCTCCACGCGGTGCTCCTCCATTGGGGCGGCG
>DASYVZ010000023.1:0-2017 GCA_035936515.1 Solirubrobacteraceae bacterium
GCGCTGACCACGACGGCGGTCCGGCCGGCGCAGCGGCTGCCGCCCGCGATGGCGGTGCCGCAGGTCGGGTCGCTGGCGGTCGGCGCGCCCAACCACGGGCGCCTCGTCAACGGGCTGCAGCTGCCGGCAGCCGGCCCCGACTGGGTCACCTGGGACCCGATCCGCCACCGCACGCCCAACCGGCCCGACCGCCGCTGGGGCAGCGACCGCCTGCTGGCGTTCCTGCTCTACGTCCTGCGCGACTACCGTCTGGCCAACCCGGGCGCGCCGGCGGTCCTGATCGGCGACCTCAGCCTGCCGTACGGCGGCCCGTTCGGCAGCGAGTTCGGCGGCCTCGGGCACATGTCACACCAGAACGGGCTGGACGTCGACATCCTCTACCCGCGGCGCGACCGGGCGCTGCGGCCACCCGACAAGGTGGCCGACGTCGACCGTGCGCTTGCGCAGGATCTCGTCAGCCGCTTCGTCGGCGCCGGCGCGCAGTTCGTCTTCGTCGGCACCCACGTCGGCCTCGGCGGGCCGCCGTCGGTCGTGCAGGCGATCGCGCACCACAACGACCACCTGCACGTGCGGATCGCCAACTGGCGGCGCTGAGGCAAGACGCCCTCCGCCCGCGACGTGAAACGGCCCGCCGGGGAGGCGGGCCGCTTCGGGAGGAGAAGCACTGCTATGTGGTTGTCGTCCAGCTGGATGGTGGGATGGATGTATCAGCAGGCCATCGGGAGGAGCCTGCGCGCTCACCACCCGGACAGAGTGTCCTGGCTGACTGGCCAGTCATGAGTGAGAGAGGTCACACAACGCGCTGCGGGTACCGTTCAGCCCGTGGTCGACCGCGTACGGCTTGACACCCTTCTGGCCGCACGCGGCCTGTTCGAGTCGCGTACCCGAGCCGCGGCATCGGTGATGGCGGGGGAGGTACGCCTGGGCGGCGACGGCGAGCGCGCGCAGAAGCCCGGCCAGCTCGTCGCATCGGACGTCGTCGTCGCCGTCGACGAGGCGCCGCGGTTCGTCTCGCGCGGGGGGATCAAGCTCGCCAACGCGCTCGAGCACTTCGCGATCGACGTCGGCGGCCGCCGTTGCCTCGACGTCGGCGCCTCGACCGGCGGGTTCAGCGACTGCCTCCTGCAGAACGGGGCGCAGCACGTCGTCGCGCTCGACGTCGCCTACGGCGAGCTGGACTGGCGGTTGCGCAACGACGAGCGGGTGACCGTCTTCGAGCGCACGAACGCCCGGTCGATCACGCCCGTCGCGCTGCCGTACGCACCGGACCTCGTCGTGATCGACGTCTCGTTCATCTCGCTGACGAAGGTGCTGCCCGCGGTGCTCGCCTGCACGGCCGCGGTCCATGACGTCCTCGCGATGGTCAAGCCGCAGTTCGAGGCCGGGCGCGGGATGGTCGGAAAGGGTGGCGTGGTGCGCGATCGCGACCAGCGGCGCGGCGCCCTGCTGTCGGTGGCCCGGTTCGCGCGCGAGCGCGACGCCGCCGTCCTCGGCTTTGCGTCCTCCGGGCTGCCCGGGCCCAAGGGCAACCGCGAGAGCTTCGTCTGGCTGGCCGAGGGCGGCCGCGCGGGAGATCGCAGCGAAGATCTCGAGGCCGCGGCGCGCGAGGTCGAGCCGTGAGGCTGCGGCGCGCCGTGACCGTCTTCAGCCACGCGCGGCCGCTGGAGGTCGTGCCGTCGCTGCAGCGGCTGATCGACGCCGCGCGCGCGTCCGACGTGACGCTGCGCTTCGATCCGGACGAGACGAACAAACACGGTCTGACGGCGGACGACGGCGTGATCGTCGTCGACGCCGAGGTCATCGACGACGTCGTGCTGTGCGTCGCGTTCGGCGGCGATGGGACGATCCTGCGGGGCCTGCGCCGCTACGCGGGGACCGGCGTGCCGGTGCTCGGGGTCAACTACGGCGAGGTCGGATTCCTGGCCACGGTCGAGCCCGAGGAGCTCAACGGGTTCGGCTTCAGGCGGGCGTTCGCGGGCGAGTTCGAGGAGCTGCCGCTGCCGGCGATCGTCTTCGA
>DASYVZ010000024.1:0-8707 GCA_035936515.1 Solirubrobacteraceae bacterium
CTCCAAGCCCGACGATCCCGACGAGGGCGAGCAGGCCGCGCCGGCGCCCGATCGCGCCGTCTCCGAGCCGGGACCCGGAGCGCCCTGATGGCCGCCGTGAACCGATCGTGCGCGCGGGAGAGGCGATCATGACGCCCGTGCCGCGCAGCGCCTTCGATTGGGAGGGCCAGACGGTCGTTGATCGCGACGGCGAGAAGATCGGCAAGATCGAGGAGATCTTCCTCGTCGAGGAGACCGGTCGCCCGGAGTGGGGGCTTGTCAAGCTGGGCCGCATCAAGGGTCACGCGACGCTCGTGCCGCTGACGCGCGCGCGCGTCGTCGGCAAGGGCATCGAGATCCCGTTTGGCAAGGACGTCGTCAGCGACGCTCCCTCGATCGAGCCCGACGAGGATCCCAGCGAGCAGCAGGTCAACGCGCTGTATCGCCACTATCGCATTCCTGTTCCGACGGCGTCTGCGGGCAACGGCAGCCAGCCGTCCACTTCCCCGCAGCCCAGCGTCACGGGCCAGCAGAGCAGCAGTCCCCCTTCGCAACCGACGCCGCCATCCGGCTCGCGCGATCTGCGCGATGCGCCGATCGGTGACGTCGTCCAAGCCGTCAAGGAGGAGGCCTCGACGCTCGCCGGCCAGGAGATGAAGCTTGCCAAGGCCGAGATGGGCGAGAAGGTCAAAGACGTCGGCATCGGCGCCGGGATGGCCGGCGGCGCCGGCTACGTCGCGTACCTGGCGAGCATCGCGTTCATGCTGTGTCTGATCTTCGCGCTGGCCGAAGTGATGCCCGAGTGGGCCGCGGCGCTGATCGTGACGGTCGTGCTCGCCATCGTCGCCGCGGTGTTGGCGCTGAAGGCGAAAAAGAAGATTCAGCAGGCGGGGCCGCCGATTCCCGAGCAGACGGTCGAGTCGGTCAAGCAGACGGTGCAAACGGTGAAGGAGGGGGCCAAATGGGGTCTGGGTCAGAAGAGGTAGACGACATCCGCGCTGAGATCGACGAGACACGGGAGAACCTGGGCGAGGCGGTCGGTGCCCTGGCCTACAAGGCTGACGTGAAAAACCGCGGCAAGGAGGTCCTCGACGACAAAAAGGAGGTCGTGATGGAGAAGGTCGACGAGCTCAAGCAGAAGGTGCCCGGTGTCGGCGAGGGTTCCGGCGGCGAGGGTGGTCCCGGGATGGGCGACAAGGTCAAAGACAAGCTGCCCGACCCCGCGGCGATGAAGGACAAGATGCCCGACCCGGGGGCGATGAAGGACAAGATGCCCGCCGGCGTCGGTGACGCGGCCAGCACGATCACCGACAAGACGCCGTCCAAGGAGGACGTCAAGGCCAAGGCGCAGGGTGCTGCCGACGCCGCCTCAGACAAGCCGCTTGCAGTGGCTGCCGGCGCGGCAGCGGTCGGCCTCGCCGCCGGCCTCGCGGTCCCCGAGACCGAGCTTGAGCGCCAGAAGCTCAAGCCGCACGCACAACAAGCCCGCGCCGAGGCCACCGCACGCGTGCAAGAAACCGTCGAGCAGGTCAAAAGCGGCGCGCAGGATGCCGCCGGCAGCGTCGCCGACGCGGTCAAAGAACAAGGCCAGCAGCAGGGCGGAAAGATCGGCGAGGTCACCGAGAAGGCGGCCGACAAGGCTCAGGAGAAGACCAGCCCCGACAGCTAGCCAGCACTAGTTGCGTCGCCTGCACTCCGCCAGACGTGGGGCAGGCGGCGCCGGCGACCGGAGGAAACAGCATGACGCCCGACGCGCCCGACTGGGAAGGCCAAACGATGTTTGATCGTGCCGGCAAGAAGATCGGCACGATCGAGGAGATCTACCTCGTCGAAGAAACCGACCGCCCAGAGTGGGCGCTGGTCAGCGTCAGCAGACGCCGCACGACGCTGGTGCCGCTCGCCGGCGCCCGGCCGGGCGCCGAGGGCGTGCGCGCCGCCTACGACAAGAAGATCGTCAATGACGCGCCGGACGTCGATCGCGGCGAGCCCTCAGAGAAACAAGTCACCGCGACCTACCGCCATTACGGCATCGACTACGACGACAACGCCCAGCAGGCACCCGAGGTGCCACAGGGTCAAGGGTCCGCTTCACCGCAGTACGCCAAGCAGCAGCGAGGAGGCAATATGTCGCGTTCGAGCGCCAGCGACGCTGGTGGCAAGAAGAGTGGCGGCTCGACGCTGAAGCGCACCGTCAAGGAGTTCTCCGCCGACAATTTGCCCCATTGGGCGGCGGCACTGACCTACTACGGCGTGCTGTCGATCTTCCCGGCGCTGCTGGCGCTGGTCTCGATCCTCGGGCTGATCGGCAGCTCGGCGATCCAGCCGATGATCGACAACCTGTCCAAGGTCGCGCCGGGGCCTGCGAAGGAGATCCTCACCGGGGCGCTGGAGGGCCTGCAGCAGGGCGGCGGCGCCGGGCTGTTGTTCATCGTCGCGCTGGGCGGCGCGATCTGGGCCGCGTCGGGCTACATCAGCGCGTTCATGGACGCCTCCAACGCGATCTACGACATCGAGGAGGGCCGCCCGATCTGGAAGAAGCTGCCGTTGCGGATCGCGATCACGGTGCTGATGCTCGTCTTGCTTGCGATCAGCGCCCTCGCCGTCGTGCTGACCGGGCCGCTCGCCCAACAGGCCGGCAAGCTGATCGGTATTGGCAGCGCGGCGGTCACGATCTGGGACATCGCCAAGTGGCCGATTCTCGTGCTGATCGTCGCGTTCATGTTCGCGGTGCTGTACTACAGCGCCCCGAACGTCAAGCAGCCCAGCCTCAAAGCCGTCATGGCCGGCGGCGTCCTCGCCGTCGTGCTGTGGATCATCGCGTCTGCGCTGTTTGCGTTTTACGTCGCGAACTTCGGCTCCTACAACAAGACCTACGGCGCGCTGGGCGGCGTGATCGTGTTTCTCGTCTGGCTGTGGCTGACGAACCTCGCGATCCTGCTCGGCGCCGAATTCAACGCCGAACGCGCACGCACGCAACACATCAAGGCCGGACACGCACCCGACCAGGAGCCCTACCTGCCCGCACGCTCACAGCCATGACGCCCGAGATGCCTCGTCAAGCGCCCGCATGGGCTTGACGGACGCCGAGAGCGGCCGGCCGCGCGTCGAGGAGCCGTGGTGCCTGTGTCGTGAGCTGTCTCGTCTGTTTGTGTCAGGCGGCGGACTTGCGGCACAAAAAAGGCGGTTGTCGTCCGATATCCGGGGTAGCTACGTCCCGTGTTGTCCTGTCTGACGCGTGAGCAGAGGCAAGACGTGGTGCCTTGAGCGACCCCTCCGAGGCCAGCCCGCGGCAATCGCGGGCGGCGTCGCGGCTCAGGGCGGCACGTGGTGGTCGCTGATGCGGACGACAAAGAACGCAAGCGAGACAAGGAGGAAGGGCTGTGGCGACAGGCGAGCAGACCGGTGCGTCCGGCGGGGCTGCCGGAGAGGCACAGCAACAGGCGCGGGAGGTGACTGGGCAGGCGCAGGACAAGGCCCAACAGGCGGCCGGCCAGGCAAAGCAGCAGGCCCAGGAAAAAGCGCAGCAAGCCAAACAGCGTGTGCGCGAGCAGGTCGGTCAGCGCTCCACGCAGGCCGGTGAGCAGATCCGCGGCCAGGCCGGTGACGTGCGTTCGGTGGCCGAGCATCTGCGCCAACAGGGCAAGGACAAGCCGGCGCAGCTTGCCGAGCAGGCCGCCGGCCACGTCGAGCGCGCGGGCTCCTATCTGGAGGAGTCTGATGCTGACCGGATCCTTGCCGACGTCGAGGACTTCGCGCGCCAGCGCCCGTGGGCTGTCGTGGCCGGCGGCATCGCGCTCGGGGTTGCGGCCTCACGGTTTGTGAAGGCGTCGAGCGCCGGTCGCTCTCAGCAGTCGCTGCAGCAGTTGCCTGCCGGCACACCGCCGTCACCGACGGCAACGGCGCAGGTGAGCGCGCCGACGACGCATGGAGTCGCTGTTGACCCGGCGCTCGACGACGGGCGCCTCGGCATGGGGAGCAAGTAGATGGCGCCCGGGGAGGATGATCTGCGCGACCGGCCGATCGGCGAGCTGCTCAAGCAGCTTTCGCAGGAGACCTCAAGGCTGGTCAAGCAAGAGCTTGACCTCGCCAAGGCGGAGATGGCGCAAAAGGGCAAGCAGGCAGGCCTCGGAGCCGGGTTCATCGGCGGTGGCGCCCTGTTTGCGTTGGGCGCGTTCGCGGCGCTGACGGCCTGTTTGATCGCGCTGCTGGCAACGGTGATCGACCACGTGTGGCTGGCGGCGCTGATCATCACGCTCGTCTACGGCGCGATCGCAGCGCTGCTTGGCGTGCAAGGCAAAGACAAGATTCAGGAGGCCACGCCTCCTGCTCCCGAGCAGACCCTCGAGACACTGAAGGAGGACGCCCAGTGGGCCAAGCACCCGACGAGATCCGACACGAGATAGAGCAGACACGCGAGCGGATGGGCGACACCGTCGAGGCGATCGGCTACAAGGCCAACGTCCCGTCGCGCGCCAAAAGCAAGGTCAGCGGCACGCTCTCGGCGGTCAAGCAGCGCATCGCCGGTACCGCCGGCAGTGTCAACGAGTCGACGCCGAGCAGCGGCGAGGTCAAGCAGAAAGCTCAAAAGGGCGCGAGCGTCGCGCAGGAAAACCCGTTGGGGCTCGCGCTCGGCTCGGTCGCCGTCGGCTTTTTGGTCGGCATGCTGATCCCCTCAAGCCGCGTTGAGGACGAGAAGATCGGTCCCGTCGCCGACCAGGTCAAAGAGCACGCCAAACAGACCGGTCAAGAGGCGCTTGAGCGCGGCAAGCAGGTCGCACAGGACGTCGCCAGCACCGCGCAGGACAGCGCTCAGCAGGTAAAGGACGACGTCAAGCAGACCGCGCAGCAGGCCGCCCAGGAGCACGCCGAGCAGGTCAAGCAGTCCGCCCAGCAAAGCGCACAGCAACTTCGCGAGCAGCCCAAGCCCTGAGCACCGCCACTGGCCTGCTGCCACGCCGACAGGGGCGATGGCGCGCGCGGCCGACAACGACCAGTAACCAAGGAGAAATGACGTCCATGCCAGCAACGCAAAGCCGCCAAAACACCACGCGCCGTGTCCGCGTCAGACGCCAGCAGCCTCAGCCGGCGCGCTTTGACGCCCTTCGTCGGCTGCCAGCGCTGCCCGCCGCCAAGCGCGGTCGACGCGCACAGAAAAGCAACGGCCTGATGAGCACGCTGACCAGCGCCGCGACGAGCGTGCGCCCGGCTGGTAAGTCACGCGGCGCCAAGAACGGCCGCGGCAAGGCGGGCATCTTTGCGCTTCTGACCGCCGGCGCCGGCGCTGGTGCGGCGGTGTTCGCCAAGCGCCGCAGCAGTCAGCGCGAAGGCACACCAGAGTCAGCGCCCGACACGCCGCCCCCGACCGAGGCGCCGGTCGCCGCGTAGCCGGCGCGCGAACCAAGGGCAACAGCGACCACACAGGCGGCTCTGGCAACGCAGACACCAAACGCCGCTACGGCGGGGCGGCGATGACCAGTCGCTGCTCGGCGCGAGCGCAGCGCCGTTCGGCGGCGCGATCGGTGAGCAGGCACCGGCCGCGGCGTCGAGGCGCTGTCGGTCGTCGAAGACGACGGCTTCTTCGTCGGCACGTCTGAGCAGGACCCCGTGTATGTCGAGTTCGGCTCGGACGTCGGCGAGGAGAGACGGCCGCCGACTTCCGACCGGCCGTCGGCGACCGCCCTGAGGGCGAGCTGCGCCCGCCCCCAGGGACCCGCCGACGCTGCGCCTCGAGCGTCGGCGAGATCGTCGAGATCTACGAAGACCGTGGCACCGGTCAGCCCTCCTGGCTGGCCGTGAAGACCGGCCTGTTCGGCTCGAACGTCAGCTTCGTGCCCCTGCAGCAGGCCACTCGCGGCGACGACGGGATCCGGGTCGCCTACGACAAGGATCTCGTCAAGGACGCACCCAACGTCCCCGCCGACAGCGAGATCTCGGCCGAGGAGGAGCGCCGCCTCTACGAGCACTACTCGCTGGACTTCGGCGACTTCGACTACGACCGCGACTACGACACCGGCACTGTCGGCCACGACACGTCAGGCCCGACGACCGACCAGGCGATGACACGCTCCGAAGAGGAGCTGCGCGTCGGCACCGCGCCGGTCGAGACGGGCCGCGCACGGCTGCGCAAGTACGTCACGACCGAGCAGGTCCAGACGACGGTCCCCGTCCAGCGCGAAGAGGTCGGCATCGAGCGCGAGCCGATCACCGACGCCAACGTCGGCGCAGCGACGGACGCGCCGGCGATCTCCGAAGAGGAGCACGAGGTCACACTTCACGCTGAGGAGCCCGTCGTCGAAAAGCGCGTCGTGCCCAAGGAGCGCGTGCGCCTCGACAAAGCCAATCGCCACTGGCCGAGCAGGTTCTCCCGGTAGTCGGCGCGTCTGCAGCACAGATGGTCGGCCCGCCATGCCATCGATGACCACCTCAACCGTGCACGCGCATCGGAACGCGATAGTCGCCCCGTGGTTGTGCCGGGGTTGAACCGCGCGCGAGCACCATCAGCATCTCGAACGTTGGTCTGGGCATCGCGAGCGTGGTGCTGGCGACGTTCCTCCCGGCATTGGCCGGCGTAACCGGCAACGAACCCAGCGGCCTGATCGGCGATAAACACGACGCGACGCTGCGCAACTCGCTGACGACGGCGAGTGGCGCCGTGCAGCATCCCGTGCTGATCACGCACAACGAGCACGCGGCGACTAACGCTTAGCGTTGCCTCACGCAGACTTGTGGTCGGAACCCCCCTTCAGCGCCTCGCCACTCATGCCTTGCGTTGCTAGGCCTAGGTCCCGCTCAGATCAAGCGCCGCTCGGCGGGACTGCGCTGCTTGAGTTGCTTGATGATTCGCGTAGCTGTGAGCGGACCGCGGGCGAAGCGTCGCGAGCAGCAACAGCTCGAGGTGACCTTTCAGCGCTTCTCCGCTCATATCTCGCGCGCCTATGCCTTCGGCAGCGGGCTTCAACACCACCTGACGGTGCCAGCGCGCCAGGGCGCCTACACGTTCTCGAGCTCAACCCCAGCGTCCGCAAGATCGTCCTCCACCGGCACGTATACGAACCGCATCGGGGCGCCGCCCGGGCTGCTGCGATTGCATCGACGCGGCACCGTTCACGGCGTTCGCTCGGTTCGCTGTTCGAAATCGCCGAGGAAGCGCTCGATCAGCCCCTGACTACGACAGTTATGGGAAAGTTGTGGTTCGCGGCCCACTGCTTGAGGTGGTGATGCTGCGCCTCGGAGAGCCGGACGGGGATCGTGACTGGCTCAGACCCGATGGACTTCTGCGCGCCGAAGATGGGCTGCGCGTGCTGGATGGACGAATTGGCCGAAAAACAGTGGCCCCCGATGGGGTAGCGCGATGCCCTGTTCGAAGAAGTACTCGAAGACCGAGCAGCCTTGCCCGCAACGTGTGGAGAGCAACGAGCCGCAGAGATAAGTGGCGGCAGCGGAGAGCGCCGCCACGTGGGCGACGCTCTCCGAGGACGGGGCTCCCGCGAGCCGCTACGGCGTGTAGTCGTGCACGACGAAGTTGCCGCGCTGTACGGGGAGACGGGCCGCCGGTATCGGGGCCGGGCACACCGTCGGCGCTGAGGTTGGTGATCCGTGCATCCGGTCGGAGATGACGCTGCCGTTGCCGTTGTCGTCGAACTGGAACAGGATCCCGCCGCCGATTGGGAACACAGCGTCAGGCACCTGGCCTCGCTCGATCCTGCCGCCGACTACTGCCTGGTTTCCGACGACGTTGACGCACGTCACCGTGCCGCGGACCCGTAGCTCGGTCGGGAGCTCACGCTTCACGTAGAAGCGCCCCTTCGGGTTCTGACCCGAGGGACCGCTTCGCGCGCTCACGTGCATCGTGATGTCGGTCTGGCCGATCGGGCTGATCCCCTCGAAGTGGCCCGTGCCGCGGACGAAGTCCTTCTTCGGGCCCTTGCCGCCGCTATGGCTGGCACCGGCTACCACGGGTGTGGCGGCCAGGGCCAGCAGGCCGACGGTAAGGGTTGCGAGCTGCTTGTTCATCGGTCCTCCTCCGTCCTCCTCTGTTGTTTTGGAAGGCGTGCTGCCGGTCGAGGCGTCCTGCCTTCGCGCGTCATGCGCTGAATCGGACGGCGCTGTCCTGCCGCTGTGGGTGCGGCCCCCCCAGGGGCCACGGTCGTACATCCCCGTCCTTCGTCAATCGATCCCAAACATTCGTGCCGATAGGTGGTCGGAAGCCGTGCCGGAAACTACCCCTCCCGGCCTATCGAGAACAAGCTTCGTCGCGAAATCAGAGCGGCGCATCGGCCCCAAGGCCGATCTTGTTTCCACCCGGGATCTAGAGGTGGATCAGCAGTGAGCAGGATGGGAAGACTCGGCCGCGCGGTCAGGGGCGTAGCCCGCCAAACGTGACGCGTGCGTCACGACGTCGTCGTGCTCGCGGTTTCGCCGGCGAGCCGCAGTATGCGGCGAAGACGTGCGGCGCCTGCGGCGCGCGTTCGGCCCAGCGTGCGGGCGGGCGACGATCCCGGCCGGGCTGGATGCCCGGCCGGAATTCTCCTGGATCACGCCTCGAGGTCGGCGAACTTCAGGAAGTCGCGGATCGTGCGGATCTCTTCGCCGCCGGGGAGCTTGGCTCCCTTGGAGGGGTCCCAGCCGCCCTTGACGTTCATGTACGAGTTGGCGTCGTTGCGCATGATGCCGAGCTGCGTCTCGACGACGATGCGGCTGCCCAGCTCGCCGAGCGAGTTGCCGTCGG
>DASYVZ010000025.1:0-5211 GCA_035936515.1 Solirubrobacteraceae bacterium
GCCTCCGGTCCCGCCGCCGCCGGTTCCGCCGGCCGAGCCGGCCCCGCCGCGCACGCCGTTCGGCCCGCCGGCCGCCGTGTCCTTGGGTTGCTCGGGCGCCTCGCCGACCTCGACGGTGACCTGCTCGGTGCCGCCGCAGCGAACCGTGCAGCCTGGGTCGGTGTTGCGCACCGCCACCTGCGCGAACAGCGTGCCCGCCAGATCGGGGCTGTGGGTGACGCGCTTTCCCGCCACCGGGCCCTCGCCGAAGTCCCATTCGTAGCTGTAGGTGGCGCCCGGTACGCCGAAGCGCACCTTGGCCTCGAACGTCACCGTCTCGCCCACCTTGATGCGCTTGCGGCTCGCGCTCGCGCGGATCGCCAGGTCACCGCCGTCGACGGAGACCTCGAGCGGAACCTCGCTGTCCTCGGTGTAGTCGATCAGCACGCCGCCGGACGACCGAAAGAAGCGCGTCGTCGTCCCGTCGTCGGAGAGCATGGCGCTGCCGAAGTGCGCCGGCGTGACCACGTAGGAGCCACCGCCCCTCTTCAGGACCTGGACGCGCTGCGCGGTGATGCCACGGCTCCCGAGGAGGGCCCCGATCGAGAGCCCGCGCAGGGGCACCTTCTTGCCCGGCTGCGAGGCGTGACCCGGCAGCGTGTACGTCTTCGCCGGCCCGGCCATCTGCGCGATCTGCGCACCGGAGATCCTGACGGCCTGCGCGTCCTTCGGGAGGAGCATGATTCCGGGCCCGGCGTGCACGACCGCCGCGCCGGGCCCGAGCAGCAGGACGGCGGTGAGCAGCAGCGTTGGGCGGAGTGCGCGCACGAAGGCGAAACTAGCGCAAGCGCGCGCGCGGAACGTCAGCAGCCGGCGGCCGCCGCAAGCTCGCGATAGGCCGCAGCAGGATCGTCGGCGCCGAAGATCGCCGAGCCCGCGACGAACCACGTGGCGCCGGCCTCGGCGCACTGCGCCGCTGTCTTCGGGTTGATGCCGCCGTCGACCTCGATCGGCGTCGTGTCGCCGAGCATCGCGCGTACGCGCTTGATCTTGTCGAGCTGGTTGCTCATGAACGGCTGGCCCCCCCAGCCGGGGTTGACGGTCATGATCAGCGCGAGGTCGATCTCGTTCTCGCCGAAATGGGTCGGGGGCGTCCCGGGCGAGACGACGAGCCCCGCGTTGCACCCGGAGTCGCGGATCGCCGCCAGCGTGAAGGCGATGTTCGGCGTCGCCTCGACCTGGATCGTGATGCCGTCGGCGCCCGCCTTGGCGAACTCCTCGACCTGACGCTCCGGGCGCTCGATCATGAGGTGCACGTCGAGGTAGGCCTCGTCGGGCAGGGACTCGCGCAGTGCCGCGACGACCATCGGGCCAAACGTGATCGGCGGGACGAAGTGGCCGTCCATCACGTCGCAATGGATGACGCGGCACCCCGCGTCCATGATCTCGCGCACGTGCGCGGAGAGGTTGGCGAAGTCGGACGCCAGGATCGAGGGCGTGACGTGACGTTCGGTCAGTACAGACAAGGGGCCTCTAAATCTCCCGCAGCATCGAGGCTGAGCAGGCGTTGCAGGACAGGATCGCGGTCTTCGACATGCGCACGATCGTAGAATGCTCGCCGCAGTCGGGGCACAGCGAGCACAGCTCGAAGCGATGCAGGCAGTACACGCAGCGGTAGCGTCCGGGCAGATTGGCGGGCCGCAGCCAGGGCTCGCGGCAGTTCGGACACGCCATGCCGACCTCGTCCTTCATGCGCTGCTGAGGCGGGCGATGTAGAAGCCATCGGTGCGGTCGCGATGGGGCAGCACGAGGCGTTCGCATTCTATTGAGAGCTCCGATCGCGCCACGACCGCCTCGTTCTCGGCCGGCGACAGGGTGCACGTGGCGTAGACGATTCGGCCGGCGGGCCGGACCGCCGCGCGTGCCGCGTCCAGGATCGCCGCCTGACCGCGAGCGAGCCGCTCGATCGCCTCGCGCGACATGCGCCAGCGCAGGTCGGGATGGCCCTGCAGCGTGCCAAGGCCGCTGCAGGGCGGGTCGACGAGCACACGATCGAAGGGCTCGTCGGTGCTGAAGCGAGCCGCGTCGGCGGTGACGACCCTGATCGACGTGGCGCCCATCCGCTGGCACGTGCGCTCCAGCGCCTTGGCACGGCCGGCGTGACGCTCGACGGCGACGATCTCGCCGCGGTCGCCCATCAGGGCGGCGAGGTGCGTCGTCTTGCCGCCGGGCGCGGCGCAGAGGTCGAGCACGCGCTCGCCGGGCTCGGGATCGACCGCGCGCGCGACGAGCATCGCCGCGCGCGACTGGGCGGTGTAGGCGCCCTGGCGGTACAGCGGGTGCCCGTAGGCGTCGAACGCGCCGTCGACGACGATGGCCTCGGGCAGCTCGTTCCCCGCCGGCCGGGCTTTGACCCCCGGCGTGAGGTCGGCGAGCGCTGCGGTGACGTCCGCCGGTCTGGCGCGCAGGGTGTTGACGCGTAACGCCAGCTCGCCGGACGCGTTGCCGGCGCGCAGCAGTGCCCGCGCCTCGTCGCTGCCGAACCGCTCCCACCACAGCTCGACGAGCCACTGCGGGTAGGAGTGCGCGATCGCGGCGCCCGCGGGGGTGTCGTCGGCCGGCAGCACGGGCAGGTCGCCGCGCGCCGCGCGGCGCAGGACGGCGTTGACGAGCTTGTGCCCGCCGCCACGAGCGCCCTTGGCGAGCTCGACGCTCTCGCTGACGGCGGCGTGCGCGGCAACTCCGTCGAGGAACACGAGCTGGTAGAGCCCGAGCCGCAGCGCCGCCAGCGTCGGCGGATCGAGCTCGTTCGCGGGCCGCGCGAGCTGCTCGACGTAGTGGTCGAGCGTCAGCCGCCGTTGGACCGTGCCGTACGCGAGCTGCATCGCCAGCGACCGCTCGCGCGGGTCGAGCCCCTTCGCCTCCCCGTGCAGCGCCCGGTCGGCGTAGGCGCCCTTCTCGAACACCCGCCTGACGACGGCGTAGGCGACCCGGCGGGCCGGCGTCACGTCGCTCATCGAGCGCGCCGCTCGTCGTAGAGCATCCGGTCGACGCCGCGGACGGTCAGCAGCCTGGCGAGCGCCGAGGAGCGCATGCCATAGCTCCTCGCGGCGGCCAGCAGCCGCCCGTGCTCGTCCGGCGAGAGCCGGAAGTTCACCTGCCGCCGCGGGCCTCGCTCGGGCGGGTCGCCGACGCCGCGCGGCATCGGCGGCGGCGCGGACAGGCTCGGCGGCGGCACCTGCGTGATCAACTCGCCGACGAGGATCCCTGCGGCGATCGCGTCTTCCATCGTCGAGACCGTGTTCTTCGAGAGCTGCCGGGTGTACGGGCTCAGGGCGCGCAGCACCTCGCGCCAGCGTTCCCGCGGCAGCAGAGCGAGATCGGGCACCGGTTCGCCCCGGTTGTAGCCGCGGATCGGGATGTCGTCGTGCATCCGCGCACCGCGGTCATCGTCGGCGAGCCCATGCGGCTCGTCGCCGTCAGCAGCGCCCTCGTCGCCCCATGCTCCGCCGTGCATCCCGGCCATCGCTCCCCCCTTCTCCGAAGTGCTAGCGATGTCTAGCCCGGTGCTAGACATCGCTAGCACCTTGACGGAGGACCACCTCGAACGACGGGTGCCGGCGCAAGGTTCCACACGCGCTGCGCGCTTTCGACGCAGCTCACGCGCGGGTTGTCACGATCGGCGGCCGCGCAGGTACGCCGCGGCGTCCATCGGCCGTCTCCCCGCGGGCTGCACCTCGAGCAGCTCGAGGCCGCCGAGCAGCAGCCGGTCACCGTCGGCGCGCAGCGGGCCCGCCTCCTCCGGCTCGCGTACGGCCGCGCGCAGCACGCCCAGGGATCCCGCGTCGCCGGGCAGCTCGACACGGGCGCCGATGTGCGGGCTCAGCGCGCGCACGATGCGCTCGTTGACGGCCGCCGGCGCGGCGGGGTCGAGCGTCCGGTCGCCGGGGCCGATCTTGTCGGCGTACGTCACGCCCTCCTCGCTCTGCTCAATGCACGCCGGGCGCTCGTCGAGGACGCGCAGCAGCAGGTCGGCGCCGAGCTCCTGCAGGCGCGGGGCCAGCGTTCCGTAGGTGTCGTCGGGAGCGATCGGCTCAGTTCCCATGAGGCAGATCGGGCCGCTGTCCAGGCCCGCCGTCAGGCGCATGATGCAGACGCCGGTCTGCGCATCGCCGGCCATCATCGCCCGCTCGACCGGTGCGGCTCCGCGCCAGCGCGGCAGCAGCGACGGGTGGACGTTGAGCATCTCGAAGTCCGTCAGCAGGGGCTCGCGGATGAGCGCGCCGAACGCGCAGACGATCACGACGTCGGGTGCGGCGGCGGCGATCTGCGCCCGGGCATCGTCCGCGTTGACGCTCTCCGGCTGCAGCAGCGCCAGGCCGAGCGCTCCTGCGGCGTCGGCGATCGGCGGGGACGACAGCCTGCGCCCGCGGCCGGCCGGCCGGTCGGGACGCGTGACGACGAGCTGGGGACGGTGCGGGCTGTCGGCGAGCCGCGCGAGGATCGCGGCGGCGAAGTCCGAGGTGCCGAGGAAGACCGTCCTCGTCACGGGCAGGTCACGACGCGACGCCGGCCGCGCGGGCCTGCTCGGCCTCACGCAGGGCGCGCATCGCCGCCTTGCGCTGCTCGCGGCTCGTGCGGTCGAGGATGAGGATGCCGTCGAGGTGGTCGATCTCGTGCTGGATGACGCGCGCCTCCAGGCCCGTGGCCTCGATGACGATCTTCGCGCCATGCTCGTCGCGCGCGTTGACGAGCACCGCGGCCGGGCGCTCGACGTCGACGTGGATCAGCGGCAGGCTCAGGCAGCCCTCCTCGGAGATCTCCGCGTCGCGGCTCGACCACTCGATCTCGGGATTGACGAGCGCGACGACGGGGCTGTCGGGCTCGACGCGGTAGACGAGTACGCGGTGCGAGATCCCCACCTGCGGTGCGGCGAGACCGATGCCGAGCGCGTCGTGCATGAGGATCCCCATCCGCTGCACCTCGTCGCGCAACTCCTCGTCGAAGCGCTCGACCAGCCGCGCCTTCGTCTTGAGGATCGGATCGCCGAGCTTGCGCACGTGGCGCAGGGCGGCGTCGCGGCGGGCGAGGACCTCGGGATCCAGCGGCGGCGGCGCCTCGTGCTCGGCGCTCTGTTCGATCTGCTCGACCTCGTCTGCCATGCGGGCCAGTCTAGATCGCTCTACTGCGGATCTACGTCGACGGAGAACGTCACCCCGCGCCGGTCGCGCT
>DASYVZ010000026.1:0-6146 GCA_035936515.1 Solirubrobacteraceae bacterium
GTGAGCCGTGTGCTGGTCGAGCGGGCCGTCTACGACGACTACGTCGAGCGGGCCGTCGAGGTGGCGAAGGGCTACGTGATGGGCGACCCGCGAGCCGAGGGCGTCGACATCGGCCCGCTGGTGTCAGAGCGAGCGGTCGCGACGGTCTCAGAGCTCGTCGCCGACGCGGTCGAGAAGGGCGCGCGGATGCTCGTGGGAGGCGCGAGCGAGGCCTGCTTCCACGAGCCCACGGTGCTCGCCGACGTGTCGCTCGAGGCCGACATCGTCTGGGAGGAGACGTTCGGGCCCGTGCTCACGATCGTTCCGGTCGACGACCTCGAGGCGGCCCTCGAGGTAGCCAACCGGTCGCGCTACGGCCTCGACTCGTGCATCTTCTCGTCGAGTCTGGACAGGGCCTGGGAAGCCGCCCGAGCGCTCGAGGTCGGCATGGTCACCGTCAACGACGCCCCCGCCCACGGCGTGGGCCACTTCCCGTTCGGCGGACGCAAGCCCGACTCGGGGGTAGGGCGCGAGGGGCTCGGCTACTCGATCGACGAGTGCACCGCGCTCAAGACGATCGTGCTGCCCTCGTAGTGCCGAGTCGTGGGCCCGGCGGCCGGGGCGGATGGGCTCGGGCGCTGCGCTTCGGCGGCAAGACGTGCGTCGGGACCCGCGCCGACTCGCCTCAATGACCTCGGCGCCGCGCTGACGGCGGGCGTCAGCCGGCCGCTGCCTCCACCATGGCGGCCATCAGCCGGACCGCTTCGTCGTTGCGCAGCCGGTGGGCGCGGGTCAGCGACTGCCATGTCGGGAACTCGATCGCGTGGGCGACGGCGGCCGAGACGCGTGTCCGCGCACGGCCGCGCTCAGGGCGGCCGGCCATGAGCACCTCGCTCATGGCCGCGAAGTCCGCGGCCAGCTCCTGCTGCATCATCGGAGGGAGCACCTCGATGTCCCGGATCACGTTCGAGAGCATCGCCTCGACCTCCGAGTACCAGCCGTAGAGCTCGCTCAGCGCACGGCGCAGGCGCGCTTCCGGGGCCGCGATCGCCGCCCACGCCGCTACGTCGGGCGCGGGGTGACGGGCCGAATAGCTCGCCGAGCAGGCCCCGAAGAGCGTCTCGGTGTCGGGGAAGTGCCGGTACACCGTCCCGCGCTGCACGCCCGCGAGCTCCGCGATCGCCTTGACGGTCGTTCTCGCCGGGCCCAGCGTCTGGTGGAGCGCCACAGCGGCCTCGGTGATGCGCTCGCGCGTGGCCCGCTCCTGCTCGGCGCGCTTGCGCTTGCGATAGACCCGCTCCTGGTTCGGCGTTACTTCATTCGACATTGGCGTCCGACGAATCTTGACAGACGCGCGGGACGACGCTAGGTTCGCTGACACTCGTGTGCAACGAAGTCCGGAGGCCGGAATGTCATCCAGTTCGCAGACCGCACCCCTCAAGCGCTTCGACGGCTCCGCAGGGCCGCGCAAGCTCGGCCCGCAGGACGGCAAGTTCGTCGATCTCGTGGCGGTCGGCGTGCGCTTCCTCGCCTGGGCGGAGGAGACGGGCGGCGGCTGCTCGATCGTCGAGCACCCGATCCCGCCGCGGACGCTCGTCGCCCCACTGCACAAGCACTCGCGCGAGGACGAATACAGCTTCGTGCTCGAGGGGCGGATGGGCGCGCAGCTCGGCGACGACGTCGTCTACGCGGAGGCCGGCGACTTCGTCTTCAAGCCGCGCGAGCAGTGGCACACGTTCTGGAACGCGGGCGACGGCCCCTGCCGGATCCTCGAGATCATCTCGCCCGGCGGCTTCGAGCACCTCTTCGACGAGCTCGGCACGGCGATGGCCGGATCCGACTTCGGCCCGGCGCGGGACATGGAGATCAGCGCGCGCTACGGGATCGAGGCCGACCCGGACAGCATCGGCCGCCTGTGCGCCGCGCACGGGCTCACGTACCCCGGCTGAGCGAGTTCGCGTGCGACGGACGCGATCCTCGCTCCAGCAACGAACCTTAGGATCCTGCGTCGCCACCTCCAAGCATTGCGGTGCGAGCCGCACAGCTCAAGGGCATGACGACCGCGCGGAGCGTCCCAGAACGCCGATTTCTGTCCTCGGCGAGGCCCTCTGGTGCGACATAATCGGCGTCATGGGCAACTGATCGTCATGGCTGGGGAGAGGGGTTGCCCGATCCAGATCCCGGCGACGCAGGCGCACTTCGTTGCCCACCACCCTGAAGCCGTCGACGGCACGTCGCCGCGCACGCGGATCGCGGGGACGCCGGCGAGCCGCCCTCTCGGGCCTTAAGGGCGGATCTGCACACACGATGGGCGATCGCGGCGGGTGCAGCGCTAGAGCTCCACGCGCACGATGCGGTGACGGTCCAGGAACCAGAGACAATCGTCGCCGATTTTCGGGCCCTTGGCGCCGCCTCACTTGTCTCGGTCGACTGCTGGCCCGAAGCCGAAGAGGCTCTTGCGCTTCCAGTTGGCTGAGAGCAAGCGCTCGTCAACGCGGCGTTTCTGGTCATCCGTGCGGGCTGCGGCCTCGAATGCTGCGGTAACAGGCTTCCGGATGCCCTTGATGTTCGCAACCAGCCCAAAGAAGGAAAGCGCGAGGTCCAGACCGGCGTCGCCGTTGCTGATGAGCGGCAGGTAGATGTCTTCGACCAACCGGCGCTGCGTGACGTCGCCAGTCGGGCTGAGTTGCTGCCAAAGGTCGAGAACTGCCCGCGAGCCGGCCTGGTCGTCGGTCTGACTAAAGAGCTGCCTGAGGCGCTCCGCAACCTTGTGCGCGGGCGCCTCTGACAGGTGGGCGGTCTCAAAGAACGAACGGTGAACGGGCCGTTCGATGCTGCGCTGGAGAGCGGGCTCGATGAGCAGCAGGCGAGAACCGCTGTCCAGCTGCTGAGAGAAGCTGCTCAGCGCTGCACGGGTCTCGGGTGGCAGCTCGGCGTCGACGAGCGGCTCGACAAGCCCCCACGCATCCGCGGGGGTCTCGGCGAACTGCCCCAGCCAGAGGGCAAAAGTTTCGTCGACGGTGTCCTCGTCGCCGAGCTCCGCTGCAAGGGGGCGGAGCTCATCGAGGCTAACCGGCGATGAAAAGTCGGAGTCGCGGGCGCGAAGGGCAGCGGCGGCTGTCAGTTGCACGTTCGCGCGCTCGGCGTCCGAAAGCCAGGTTGCGTTCGCGGCGGACTCCATGACCCGCTGCACTACCGCGTCCGTGCCGTGCGGTGCTTCCTGACGGACGCGCGCGAGCAACGCGGCAACGACCGCGGGTTGTTCTGCGGCAAGGATGGTGGTCGCCGTTCGTTGGTAGGTCGCGGTGACCACGGTTGCTTCGGCTAGCATTTCCGCTGCAGCGCTGAGCACGATGTCGGCCAGCGCAGCCCTGTCAAGGAGTTGAGCGTCGGCGAACCGCCGAGCATGCCGCAGCGCGGGGTCTTGGGAGTCGACGAGAGCCTGTGTCATGAACGGCGCTTCCAACGTTTCGCGAACGGCTGATTGCAGTTTTGCGTCCGCCGCGACCTCGCTCGCGCAGCGAGCAAGCGCGTTGATAGCGACCTCGGCGTCGTCGTCGGCAGGTGGCTCATCGTCGACGAGCTTCTTCCAGAGAGTGGCCGCGAGAGAGTCAACTTGCTCTGCCAGAGAGGCGTCGTAGCCGAGGGCTGCGCTGTCGAGCGGGTCAAGCCACCGCGCCCAACCCTCCACACGTCGCCTCGCGGTCGCCGTCAGAACCTTCCCGATGAGGTCTGGGTCGTCGATGGGCGCGAGGTGGTCGAGCCGGTCGACGACCACATGACGGTGCTCCACGTGGTTGAGCGCGAGCATCAGGCGGAGGAGCTCGACGCTCAGCGCTCGCGCGTTCTGGACCCCGTTTTGGTCGTCAAGGTCGCGTTCGTTCGCAACGACCGTGTCGTAGACGGCCGCGAGCGCTTCGTGCGGAGGCGTTTCGAGGATGGTCAAGTCGGAGGGGGAGACAGCCGGTGCCGCATCGCCTTCCGCGTGCGCTCTGAGACCCGCGTAGTGGGCGTCGCTGGCTTGCTTCAGCGGCTTTGTCGCTTCGCCTAACAGGCGTTGCGCTGCATGGAGCGGGAGTGCCAATAGGCGCGTGGCCGCTTCTGCTGGGTCTTCGAGTAGCGCCGTCTTCGCAGCGTCCGCAAGCTCCGCACGGTAGTCATCGGGGATGTCAGCAGCTCCGTCGAGCAACGCGACGGCGACGTCGCTGCGGCTACTCGCACTCGGATGGTTCAGGACGGCGTTGACGAGTAGCGGACCGACGTCGCGGCTACTGGCACGGGCAAGCGACAGCGCGCCCAGAAGGTCATCGTTGCCGAGCTCTGCCTGGGCCAGATGACCGGCGACGGCATCCGCGATGGTGTCGGCGGCGTCACCGAGTTCGACACCGCTACGGTCGATTCCCTGCAGCAGGGCGCTGACGACATTGCGGCCCTCGACGCCTGGCTGAGCTTGACGGACGACGTCGGCCAGGACGAGCAGCGCGCCGCGGCCCTGACCATCGTCCGCCGCGTTGGCGACGAGGCGAAGCACCTCATCGACCTCGTTGTCCACGGCGGCGCGCTGCAGGCGGTCGCCAAGCACCGTGTCGATTCCGTGACCGGTGCCCGCGCTTTCGAGGTACAGCAAGTCGGGAGCAGGTCCCGGCACGAGGCGGGTCTTGCGGAGATAGCTCACAAGCTGCTGCGCGTGCTCGCGTGCGACATCGTTCGCGCGAGCTGAACGCTGGTCCTTCTGTGCCTCGTCATCTTCGGCCAGGCGGACACGGTCATCGTCCGCGGTCGCGGTCCCGTGTGCGGGAACCGTTTCGAGCTCGTCCTCGCTGTCCTGGTCGGCATCCACGAGCAGTTCGGCCACGACGCGCCGGCCACGGGCGTACTCAGTCGCGCGCTGCGCCACCTCGCGCGGCAGGTTTGACGGCAGCTGCTCCCCGTCGGCGGCCATGCGCACGAGTTCCGGTAGGCGCGCATCGAGCGTGAGGTCGTCGGCAAACAGCGGAAACTCGGATTGGAGGCAGACCAGCTTCGCTAGTTCGCTGGCGCGCGCGCCGACGTCTGGGTCAAGCTGGCCTCTGGCGGCGCGGCGCTCGGCTATCCGGTACGCGATGGCGAAGCGGTTGAGCAGCACCTTGACGCGGCGCGGGCTCACCACATGCGTGGGAATAAGCACTGACATGGCCTCGTCAAGCGCGGGCACCCGCTGCCAGACGCCGGGGCTACCCTCGACGAGCGTCAAGGCGAAGCGGCTGAGCGCCGGGGAGCGCAGCGGGGGCAGCGTCAGCTGGTATTGAAAGACCTTGTCGAGGTAGGAGCTTCCGGCGCTGTAATAAGGGTTTGATGTGTCCTCCGGGGTGTGCTGGCGAGCCTTGCGCCGCAGGGCTTGTTCGAGCACCTGCTGGTCGGCTGCGACCACGAATACGCAGCGCTCGACGAAGAGAAACGTCTTGAGGGTCTCCAGCGTGGATGCCACCTGCTGCGGAGAGCACCTGTCGAGTTCGTCGATGAAGACGACCAAGCGCTTTGTCTTCGAGTCGCTCACGAGGCTCTTGAACAAGCGCTCGAACTCCTCTTCGCCCGATGGAGCGTTGCGCGTCGTCTTGATGTGGAAGCCGTCTGCGGCCAGCTTGACGAACGCGGTGATGACGGCTGCCACCGGCAGCGTTGCCAGCAGGTAGTCCTTGATGATGCTCGACCAACTGGACTCAAACGGACCAGCGGACAACCCAGCAACGCCAGTGGCGATGGCCAGCAGAACCACGAACGTGAGCGCGACCGCGCCGAGGAAAGCGAGGGTCAGCTTTTTCCATTCGCCGGCGCGGAACTTCACATCCCGGCTTTCCTCTCCCGTGTACAGGCCGCGGTGATAGCGGTCAGAGCTAATGCCGAGTCCGTGGGCGACCTGAGAGATAAAGTGCCGGCGCAGCGGGGCTTCTGCGTACTTGGAGGCGTCGAAGTCGACGAAGCGGACCTTGGACTTGTCGTCGGGAAGCTCTTCGCGCAGAAGGTTCGCGATGCTGCTCTTGCCGGAGCCCCAAGCACCGAACAGCGCGATATTGGCGGGCGTCCTCGTCTGGCAGACCATGCCGGTCAGTTCCCGCACGAAGTCGCCGTGTCCGAAGGAGTCGGCATCGAACGCTTGCAGCGAGCGGTCGTCGACGAGCTCGCCGTCG